>JBAXIK010000008.1:0-33801 GCA_037138415.1 Opitutia bacterium
TAGTAATCAGATACTTGGGCAGCCCTCATTAAACAAGCAGAAAGGCATTGTCCCGGGCTCCCAAAGTCGATTTGATAAACCATCTATCTCATGCGGAGAGTAATGTTTCATTTGGTATTTACGACTGTGGTTCTCGCCGAAACCTCTGGTCCAACTCAGCGTGTATCTCAGGACGCTGAGGGCATGCATCCGCTCGTATCCCTTTGTGAGGAAAATGACAAATTTGGCATAAAGGGAACTGATATCTATTACACCCAGGGTTTGCGCATCGGTTTTCAAAACGATCCGAACTTCTATTGGGCGCTCGCCCAGGAAATTAACACTCCTCTCGACACAGAAAATGTTGTTCCTAATCCTGACGATCAACCTTACTCGGGCATTTTATATTTAACTTTTGGGTATGGTAAGGTATTAGAACGTGGCGGCCGTAAGGATTGTCTCTTCACGGTTGAAGGTCAAATCGGGGTTACGGGTCCAGCTTCAGGTGCCGAAATGATTCAAGATAAATTTCACCACGTGATCGGAATTTCAACTCCGTCGGGTTGGGGCACGCAAATTCCCAGTGAGCCAGCTTTTAATCTAAATGCTGAATTTAAGCGTAAAATAAGTTGGGACGATTCAGGCAGAAATTTACGTGATATTATTGCCCACGGACAAATCCAACTCGGCAATATTCGTACAGAGCTGGCACTGGGTGCTCAGTTGCGCTGGGGAGTGAACCTACAAGACACTTGGGGGCAGGGTACCATTCGACAAAGTAGTGCCTATAATCCTAACTACCATTCGGACGGTGTCTATCCCCGCACTTTCTCTTCATACTTTTTTGCCGATGCTCAACTGGAGTTCGTATTCAAAAATTATGCGACCGATGGAACTACGTTTCGAGAATCTGCTCACGTTATCCGCACACCTGTAGTCGGACAAGTTCTCGTGGGTGCAAGCGCTAGTATTTATCGTACATCTATCACTTATTATTTGGCTGTACGGTCGAAGGATTTCGAAACGCAGGCCCAATCACATTACTTTGGCGGATTTAAAGGGGAGATTAGCTTCTAATGACCAACCAGATTATTGCAGTCGTCGATATTGGATCAAACTCTCTCAAGGTTACTGTGGTTGATACCCCCAGTATGAAAGAGTTGGGTCGATCCGCTGAATCCATTAGACTTTTTCCATCGGGAGAAAATCCTGTGAAATTAGATTCAGAAAAAATCGAACAAGGTGCTCAGGCAGTTTCTCGTCTCGTAAAATTCGCCCAAGATAAAGGTGCGCAAAAAATTGTTCTCCTGGGAACGAGCGCGGTGCGTGATTGTGTAAATCGCGAAGATTTTTCAGACAGAATCGTGGCACTCTGTGGCATGCCTTTGACCATTATTTCAGGTGAAGTCGAAGCGCGCTTAGCGGCACAGGGTGTACGCGTGGATCCAGTGTATGCTAATTATCGAAACATACTCGCCTTTGATTTAGGCGGAGGAAGTTTAGAGATTAGTAAATTACATGGCAAACAGTGTACCTTTGCACGGAGTTATCCTTTGGGCTCAGTGCGATTAACATCACAATTACAATCTAGGAAAGACGGAGTAATCGACCCAGAGCATCAATTAAACTTTCAGTTAATGATTCGATCACAACTGAGTGATGCTCGGCTCAATGAAGTGGCGAGAGACTCTTTGCTGGTGGGTGCGGGGGGTGCTTTTACAGCAATCGCACTTTATCTTGAAGCATTGGGCGAAGCCCCGGTTGCAGGTCGCCTCCCGGTATTGCGGATTCGTGAGTTAAAGGACAGAATGTGCGAACAGACGTCCGAAGGGCGAAAACTATTAAAAGGTATCCCTGCTGATCGCATCGATATCATGCCTGCTGCATTACTGACCATTTGTGTGCTCGCCGATTTGACTCAGGCTGAAGCCTTCTATCTTACTCATCATGGAGTTCGACAAGGAATGATTCAACTACTCATCGCAGAAGACGCCACGCATTCATGAAATATTTTTTATTGTTCTTTGGATTTTTCATCATGAGTCGTTTGAACGCTCAGACCCTCGAGGGAAAAATTATTTCGGTAGAGGTCGCTCAATCCACGGCACAATTTCAGACGAATAAGGAAATAAAAACGATACAATTACTACCAGGCGATGTCGCCATCAACTGGTCGCAGAAAATAGTAAAATGTACATTAGTAAAAAACCAAGATTCCACCCGTGCGGATTTAATTTTTCCTGCTGACCCCGACGAATTGCGACAAGTGGCCGAGGTAACTGATGCGTTGCGTCGTGACACCGTAGAGCGTGGTCGAATTGTCCTTCGTGGGGCGAACGACCTAATGCCTCCGATGGCTCTTTGGAATCAAAACGGCAAACTTCTCTTCAAGAAAGATTTTCTAGGTCAGCCCATAGCCATTAACTTCATTTTCACCCATTGTCGCAATGCACAGATGTGTCCCGCCTCTACGCAGTGCATGAAACGTTTAGCCGATGAACTAGATAAATATCCTGAGTTGAAAAATATTAAACTTATCTCAGTGAGTTTTGATCCTCAGAACGACTCGCCTGGAATATTGAATACGTATGCCGCTGGTTATGGGATTAATTCAGCCCGACATAACCTCCTGACGGGGGATGCGAATCAGATCAAGGATTTGATGCGTCAGTTTGGTATCCTGACGACCCAGTCCGATGGCACTATTATCCACAACGCCGCACTCGTTATTGTCAGTCCCGAGGGTCGAATTATTCACCGTCGCGAGGGCGCCCAATTTGACCCGGTCGACGTGGCTGATTATTTTCTTAAGTTAAATCGAGTATCTCCGGTGAAATGAATAAACGTCGTCAGCTTATTTTAATTTCCATCCTAGCATTGGGCTTATATGTTTTGCTGAAATCACTACCTGATACGCATTGTGCCTTATTACACGCGGACCATCAACCAGTTCTAGACAAAGGCTTAGAGTTCTGCGGAGTGAATGAGGAAGCCAATTTCTACAGCCCAAAAGATTTACAATTTCCGGTAAAAGCGGAAATCAAATTTAATCAGAAGGATGGCGAACTACGACTAGTTAAGACAGATGGTAAATTGTTTTACGATTATGAAATCGCTGTATCCCATACCCAGAAAGTTCATCTACATCTGAAGCAAAATACCGGTCGTAATGATTACATCCATTTACATCCTGTCCCTGATGACTCTGGAGTTTGGCGTTTTAAATTTCCCGAGGAGTTCTTGACGGGAAATCCTGGTGGTGAATTGCAGGCCTATATCGATTTTGTTCCCTTAAGATCTGGTCGCACCATTTTAGCGGAAGCTCAGGGAGTCTGGTCACATGAATCGGAATTACGCGATCGAGTGAGCCGTAATAAAATAGTATCTCTGACGACCAATACCAATAAGACCGGTGAATCAGCTACCTTAAGGTTCAAACTCTCAACGGCTATTCCCTCTAATACCCTTAAGCTAAAACCCATTATGGGTGCATTGGGTCACGCTGTGGTACTTTCGACAGATCCGAGGAAGACGGGTTATGCCCACATGCACCCCTCGCTCGAAGGCCAAGAGTACGAGTCACAACCGACCCTGGCTTTTAAGTTAAAATTACCAGCCGCCGGAGATTACGAAATCTGGATTAATATCAATGATGGTGAGAACGACTACTTAGTCGCTCCACTTCACGTCAGTAACTAAGCCCAAAGATTAGAAGGGTAGGAACCATCGTTAACTAGTTTTTGAATGCTAGCTTGGACGATAGGTTTATCTTCGCGATAGGTTACGCCGAACCACGAAGAGCTGGTTCGTAAGACAGCACAATCCCCATCACCGTTTTTTACGATTTCACCTAGGCTGAGCGGGATGTAACATTCACTTTTTAATTCCTGACCTTTTTCGGTGAGGAATTTTATAAATAGAGATTCCAGCTGTGGGAAGATACTGGGCGTGAAGCCCCACATATTCATCGAAACGGGTTCATCACCATTCAGTTTGGTGACGGTACCATCATCTGCCACGTTTTGCGCACCAAAATCTGTTTTAGCAATTTTAAGAAGTTCTTGGATATCAGTAAGGTAACCTTTGTCATTAAGACGACAAACGCCACGTGCGACAGTGCCGTGATCGGAGAGGGTATTTTTTAAAGTGAAACCGACCATGTTGTAATGACTTTCGTTATTGGCTGCAGCGGAAAGTTTTTTGCTGAGTACGGCGTAGGAATCACGACCATAGAAGTCATCAGCATTGATGACCGCGAAAGGGGTTTTAACGACATCGCGAGCACATAAAATGGCATGCGTTGTGCCCCAAGGTTTTTCACGATTGGCAGGAACGGTAAATCCTTGAGGTAATTTATCAATCGTTTGAAACGCGTAATCTACTTCGATTTTATTGGAGAATTTACTGCCAATACGTTCACGAAAATCTTTTTCGAAGTCGGGTCGAATAATGAACACGACTTTACCAAAGCCGGCCCGAATGGCATCGAAGACTGAATAGTCGAGGATGGTTTCGCCCGATGGTCCCATGGAGTCGATTTGCTTAAGTCCGCCATAACGCGAACCCATACCGGCAGCCATAACGAGAAGTGTTGGTTTCATGGTCTTAATTTAAGGAGGAAAGCATGCGTTTAATTTCGTCACGTTTAGCAACCGATTCGGCTAATTGCTTACGGGCGCCATCCAGAATGGCGGGCGGTGCTTTCGAGACGAAAGTTTCGTTGGAAAGTTTAGCTTCACCAGCGGTGACGGCTTTCTCGATTTTTTCTAGTTCTTTACTGAGACGTATTTTTTCCGCATCTACATCAATATTCATACCCATTTCAAGAATGACAGTTCCAAGAGGAGTCACGGAACCGGGACGATCGGCTGAGTGAGTTTCAAAGGTCATCTCTTGCAGACCAGCCACTCGGAATAGTTTATCTTTATTGGTCTCAAGAATGGCTTGAGCCGTTGCATCTTTGGCTAAGACGACGATTTTGCTATCGCGACGATTCGCTTGGTTGCCTTGAGATTTGAGACCGCGTACGGCGACCACGAATTCTCTGAGTTGAGCAACGTCTTGTACCTTCGAATTGATGAGTTTGATTCCATTTTCGCGAAGTGTCTTTAATAAGTCACCACCGAGTCCTGGAGAATGTTTCTGCACAAAATCGGATTCATTACCATAGCCCAAAAGGTGCCAGAGCTCTTCAGAAATGAAAGGAGCAACGGGGTGGAAGAGTAAGAGGAATTGTCGAATGACTAAATCCTGTACCGCTAAACAATTATCACGAAGTGCGGGATCGGCTAAGCGTGCTTTGGATGCTTCCACGTACCAGTCGCAGAAGTCGCCCCAGAAGAAATTATAAAGGGCTTGGGCGTAGGCCGTGAACTCGTGTTCGGAAAGTTGGCTGGCAACTTTATCGGTCAGCTCTGCCAGTCCATGGATGATGGCGAAGTCATCATCATCTAATTGAGTTGGCTGAATTCTTTTAACCACCGAGAGGAGTGATGAATTATCAAACATCGGGCCCGACATCTGCCGGAAACGTGATGCGTTCCAGAGTTTATTTACAAAATTTCTTCCCCCTGAAACGCGCTCTTCATCGAATAAAATATCCTGACCTTTAGGAGCGATGAGCAATAGGCCGAGTCGAAGTCCATCCGCACCAAATTTCGCAATTAAATCTAGCGGCTCGGGAGAGTTGCCGAGTGATTTCGACATTTTACGTCCGAGTTTATCGCGGATAATACCGTTGAAATAAACACGCTTAAAGGGAATGCGTTGACGGATCTCGTCGTCGGTCAGTGTTTTCTTTTCAGGGCCGTGTAATTCCAGTCCGGCAATAATCATGCGTGCAACCCAGAGGAAAATAATGTCAGGTCCCGTCGCGAGTGCACCGGTAGGGTACCAGTGGCTGAGCTCAGGAGTCGTCTCACCAGGTTTGCGCCATCCGATGGTGGCAAGACACCAAAGCCATGACGATGCCCAGGTGTCTAAGACGTCGGGATCTTGTTCCCAGTTTTCTGGATCGTTGGGTGGGGTGAGCGAGACGTGACGGTTCTTGGCGTCATTGCGATCCGCACCCTTGCGATACCAAACGGGAATGCGATGGCCCCACCATAATTGACGACTGACGCACCAATCTTGAATATTATCTAACCAGTGCAGATAAGTTTTGGTCCAGCGTTCAGGATGGAATTTAATCATGCCTGAGGTGACGGCACGTTTCGCTTCTTCAATTTTCGGATAGTGGATAAACCACTGTTCACTTAAGCGAGGTTCGATAGGTACATCGGCACGCTCAGAATAGCCTACGGTATTTTCATAGGGCTCCACTTTCACCAACGCCCCTAATTCTTCGAGTAACTTGGCGGCCATGTTACGGGCTTTAAATCTTTCAATACCTGCTAATGGGCCGGCCAATTCATTCATCGTGCCGTCAGGATTCATGACGTCGATGACTAACAATTGATGGCGCTTACCGATGTCAAAGTCGGTGCGATCGTGGGCTGGAGTTACTTTTAAAACTCCGGTACCGAAATCTTTTTCGACCGCGTTATCACCGACGATAATAATTTTTTCGCGAGGGAAGGGGCGCCAAACATGGAGTCCGATTAAATCTTTATAGCGTTCGTCATTCGGATGAACGGCTACACCCGAATCACCTGGAATAGTTTCAGGACGAGTAGTGGAAATTTCTAAATAGGTTCCAGGTTTTTCGACCACCTCGTAACGCATTTTATATAATGAGCCCTTGGAAGGCTTCATAATCACTTCTTCATCGGACAATCCGGTTTGCGAAACGGGGCACCAGTTGACCATACGTTTACCGCGATAAACATAACCACGTTCATAGAGCGTGACGAAAGCTTGAAGAACTGCCTGCGAGTAACCGGCATCGAGCGTGTGCACTTTGCGATCCCAGTCACACGACGCACCTAATTTGCGAAGTTGATTCAAAATAATTCCGCCGTGTTTATCGCGCCACTCGGAAGCTACTTCGATAAATTTTTCACGTCCAAGATCATGTCGGGTCTTACCGGAGTTCTGACGTAAATCTTTTTCGACGCGCGTTTGCGTGGCGATGCCAGCGTGGTCAGTTCCTGGAAGCCATAAGACTGATTTGCCTTCTTGGCGGGCGCGGCGAACCATAATATCCTGCAAAGTGTTGTTGAGCAGGTGACCCATGTGTAAAACGCCTGTTACATTGGGTGGCGGAATCATCACCGCGAAAGACTCTTTGGTTGGGTCAACTTTTCCAGCAAAGCAACCCGCCGCAACCCAGCGATCGTACCAGTTTTGCTCAACCCCTTGAGGTTCGTAAGACTTTGGAATTTCGGCCATTTAGGATGCTAGGATTAGGGGGTAAGTTGGAGATTGAAAAGCGTTAAGAGATTTACCACATTAAAGGTAAGCTAGGCCCCATGCAACGGGAGCAGGCCAACCCCGCCAGGTCCGGAAGGAAGCAACGGCAGTCTGATTTCTCGTGTGCCGTGGTAAGCCTAGCCCCTCAACTTTAAAGGTAGACCTGTCCGACTTAGAGCGAGTGGATGCTCACCTTATTGACCGCCATTGCTGCTTCTTTGAAAGACTCGCTGATGGTGGGGTGGGCAAAGCAAGTACGTGCTACATCCTCAGCGCTACCACCGTACTCCATGTGAGCACAGGCCGACGCAATCATTTCAGAAGCACCACGAGCTACAATTTGTACCCCTAAAAGTTTATCCGTCTTCGCATCGGCGATGACCTTGACGAATCCAGTCGTTGCATCAGAAGCAATCGCCCGACCGTTTCCAGCGAGTTGGAATTTACCAATTTTAATTTCGATGTTTTTGGCTTTGGCTTCGGATTCAATCATACCCACGCAAGCGACTTCGGGATCAGTATAAATGACGCCTGGAATGACGTTGTAATTTACGTGACCCGGTTTACCGGCAATAATTTCAGCTGCGGCAACGCCTTCTTCTTCAGCTTTGTGCGCCAGCATGGGTCCAGCGACGACATCACCAATTGCGTAAACACCAGGAAGGTTGGTGCGATAGTGATCATCAATCACGATGCGATTTCGCTCATCGAGTTTGAGGCCAGCTTCTTGTGCACCTAGGCCGACGGTGTTAGCCTTACGACCTACAGCGACGAGGATTTTATCAGCAGGGAATTCTAAAACTTTTCCTTCGCGTTCTGCGGTCAGAGCAAAACCAGCCGCAGTTTTCTTAACGCCAGTAACTTTGGCACCGAGTTCAAATTTAATTCCTTGTTTTTCAAAAGCAGCTTGAGCGACTTTAGCGACATCAGCGTCGTAAGAGGGCCCGCCAATATTGGGAAGCATTTCAACGACGGTGACTTGTGATCCGATACGGGCCCAGACGGATCCGAGTTCGAGTCCGATCGCACCAGCGCCTACCACCACCATATTGGCAGGAACGGATTTTAAAGCGATACCATGGTCGGAGGAAATAACAGTTTCACCATCAAATTTCATGAAGGGGAGTTCTACCGCAGAAGATCCCGTTGCGATAATGATATTCTTGGTTTGCAGGATACGTTCACCCGAGGTGCTACGGACTAAAACTTCGCCGGCTTTTCCGAGTCGACCCAGCCCGCGAACAATTTCAACCCCGCGTTTGCTCACTAAAAATTCAACGCCCTTGTTCAGCTGTCCGACGACTTTATCTTTGTTAGCCATCATCGCAGAGACATCGAAAGTCACTTTTTCACCACCCACGATCCCGTGTTTTTTGCCGTGGACCACGTGTTGAAATACTTCGGTGGAATGGAGAAGAGCCTTGGAGGGAATACAGCCCACGTTAAGGCAGGTGCCACCGAGTGCGGCATCTTTTTCGACGAGCGCGACTTTTAATCCGAGTTGCGCGGCTTTAATTGCGGCGACGTAGCCTCCTGGGCCAGAGCCAATAACGACGAGATCAAGTTGTGACATATTTTTTATTTAGAAATTAGGATCCAAAGAGCAGCGTTTGTGGCTCTTCAATGTACTGACGCACTTTCACCAAGAAAGTAACAGCTTCCTTGCCGTCAATAATCCGGTGATCGTAGGAAAGGGCGAGGTACATAATTGGACGAATAACAATTTGTCCTTTTTCAACTACGGCACGTTCGACAATATTGTGTAAGCCCATGATGGCGGCTTGGGGGTGGTTTAAGATTGGAGTGGAGAGCATCGATCCGTAGATTCCACCGTTAGAAATAGTGAACACTCCGCCTTGGAGTTCAGGTAACTGAATTTTTCCATCGCGTGCACGTTTACCGAAATCGCTAATCGCTTTCTCAATGCCAGCGAAATTCAGTTGATCACAGTCGCGGACGACTGGAACCATGAGACCTTTGTCAGTGCCAACGGCTACACCGATATCATAGAAATTATTTTCAACAATGTCATCACCGTCTAACTGAGCATTCACGGGGCGAACTTCTTTCATCGCCTGAACGGCAGCTTTGACGAAGAACGACATAAAGCCTAGTTTAATGCCGTATTTATTGAGGAATTCTTCACCGTGACGTTTACGAAGTTCCATCACTGGAGCCATATTAACTTCATTAAAAGTCGTGAGCATGGCGGTCTCGGACTTCGCCTGGACGAGACGTTCCGCAATTTTACGACGCAGAGGTGACATCCGTTTTCGTGTCGTACGTCCTTCACGACTTGGAATTTCAACGGCGGTAGCCTTTTCTGCTACGGGCGCGGGCGCGGTGCTTGTGGCTGAAGGTGCAACAGCCAAGATAGGAATTTGTCCATCCAGTGCAGCGAGCATATCGCCCTTGGTGACACGTCCACCTTTTCCGGTTCCGGCAATACTTTCGGGATTTAAACCAGTTTCTGCAGCGATTCTACGTACCGCCGGTGAAGCTTCTAGGCTTCCTGTTTTTACCAGCGGAGCGGATGCAATTTTCGGAGCCACGGTTGATTCGACTTTTGGAGCAGCCGCTTGAATTGTGGGTGTTGATGAAATCGCTGGTGCGGTTGTGCCCGACGAAGATCCTGCGGCGATTGTGGCGACGACTTGTCCGACGGTAACTTCGGTACCACCAGGAATTGTGATAGTTATCTGACCATCAATTTCGGCTGTGCCGTCGGAAGTAACTTTATCGGTCTCGAAAGAGAATAAGGCCTGACCTTTTTTAACGTTATCACCGCTTTTTACCGCCCATGTAGATAGGAGGCCACCAGTGATTGATTCGCCCATCGAGGGTATTTTGACGTCCACAGCCATAAAAGTAAGAATATGACCTTGTAAGCACTATCCGACAGTTTCAACGGGGAAATAGGACAATTTTTCACAATAACGAGTCCGACCGATTGTAGAAGGTGATGACAAACTAGCGGTTAAATCTTCTACTGAACGAATTTTAGGCAGAAAACGCCTGCTGGATTAGGTCAGATTGCTCGAGTTTATGAACAGAAAGGGCGCCGACGGCGGGAGAAGCGGCTGCATCACGACCAGCGTACAAGGGCTTAACGCCTAGGGTCGATTCGATGATCGGAGAAATGAAACTCCATCCAGCCATATTCTTTGGCTCGTCTTGTACCCAAACGACTTTGGCTGGAGAACCGTACTGGGTGTGAATTTTCTTTAATGCGGCAGTATCGAGAGGGAAGAGTTGTTCGACGCGAACAATCGTAGTCGTCGTATCTTGGCGGGCCGCACGTTCGGCTTCGAGATCGTAAAATACTTTTCCAGAACAAAGGATAAGGCGTTCAGTCTTAACGGCTGGAGTGGAGTCAGCAATAATCGGTTGGAAATCCTTATCGGTGAAATCTTCAAATTTGCTGACGCAAGTTTTGTGACGAAGCAAGCTCTTCGGTGTGAGTACAATGAGAGGCTTGCGATGTTCGGACTTAACCTGGCGACGCAAGGCATGGAAAAGTTGAGCAGGGGTAGAAGGCTGAATGACTTGAATATTATTTTCGGCGCAAAGTTGGAGATATCTTTCGAGTCGAGCCGATGAGTGTTCAGGGCCTTGTCCTTCGTAGCCGTGAGGAAGCAGAAGCACTAAGCCGCTCGTCTGACCCCATTTTGATTCAGCTGAAGCGATGAACTGATCGATGACGATTTGCGCACCGTTAGAAAAATCGCCGAACTGTGCTTCCCAAATTACCAACGAATCTGGAGCTTCTAATGAATATCCGTAATCAAAACCAAGCACGGCATATTCTGATAAAGTAGAATTTACTAACTCAATGGATTCGCCACCAGGAACAGAATTGAGTGGGCAGTATTCCGCGTCGTTCGAGGGATCGTGAAGTACGGCGTGACGGTGTGAAAAAGTTCCGCGTTCGCAGTCCTGACCTGAAATGCGAACAGGATGACCTTCAGCTAGGAGTGATCCAAAAGCTAAACCTTCGCCCAGACTCCAGTCGAAATTAATCCCCGATTTAAAGGTATCTCTTTTGATATCCAACATGCGCTTAATTTTTGAGTTAGGTGCAAAGTCGGGCGGCATCGTCCAAAGTGATGGTGCAATTTTTTGTAATAACTCCGCGTTGGCCCGCGTCTCGACGTGCAAGTCGTAGGGAGATTGAAAGGGTTTGAGCTGAGGTGCAGGCTTATTGGCGAGGTCTGCCTCCAAACTGGCACGGGCGCGATCTTGTGCGGCATTATATAAAATATCGAACTCCGTACGTAGGCTTTGCAATTCACCACCCGGTGCGGAGCCCGACTCCGTTAAGCGTGATGAATATAATTCGGTGACGCTGGGGTGAGTACTGATATTCTTATATAAAATAGGTTGGGTGAAGAGGGGCTCGTCAGTCTCGTTATGGCCGTAGCGACGGTAGCATACGATATCGACCACGACATCCGCCGAGAATTTTTGGCGGTACTCTAAAGCGATTTCGGTGGCAAGGACAACGGCGTCAGGATCGTCGCCGTTAACGTGTAAAATAGGAGCTTCGATGAACTTAGCGATTTCGGTACAGTGACGTCCGGTGCGACCTTCATCGGGATTGGTGGTGAAGCCAACTTGATTATTAGTAACGATGTGCAGCGTACCAGCGACGGCATAACCCTTCACGCCTGAAAGATTGAGCGACTCCATGACGATACCCTGACCAGCGAAGGCGGCGTCACCGTGGATTAAAATCGGGAGGACTTTAGCGCGTTGAGTTTCGTTCTGTAAATCAACGCGTGCACGGGCACGTCCGAGGACAATCGGATTTACCGCTTCTAAGTGACTTGGATTATAAGCCAAAGTAAGGGCGATATTTTTACCGCTGATGGTGCGACTGCTTTCATATCCAAGGTGATATTTAACGTCGCCATCGCCTGAGCTCGTATCGGGCGTGTAACTTTCAGCAAAAGCCTTAAAGAGTGCCTCAGGTTTCTTACCAAGAATATTAACCAATACATTGAGACGACCGCGGTGAGCCATGCCGATGATGATGTCATTGATTTCTAATTCAGGTGAAAGGCTAATCACACGTTCGAGTGCGACCATCATGCTTTCTCCGCCTTCAACCGAGAAGCGCTTTGCCCCAACAAAGGTCTTATGGATAAAGCGTTCCAATTGTTCTGCTTGGACGAGTGTTCGTAAAAAGCCGCGACGTGTTTCGTGATTATAGGTCGAGCGTAAACTGGAGCTTTCGACGCGCTCTTGAAACCAGCGTCTGCGAGTTCCATCTTGAATATGGTTAAACTCAACGCCGATGGTACCACCGTAGATTGTTTTGAGTTTAGTTAAAATTTCCGACAGAGGTAGCATGACCCCACCTAAAAAATCACCGGTGTGAAAAACTTGAGTCGGAGGTAAGGCATCGAGTCCGAGAACTTTATCGGTTAATTCGAAGTGGGGTGTGGGATCGTAGAGAGGATTGATTCTTGCCTGTATGTGACCTAAAGTTCGGTAAGCTTGAATCGCAGCGAGTACTTTGACTTGTGCAGAAGCATCCACGCCCACACCCGGTGCAACGGATACAGAATTTTTTGCAGGTTTGGGAGGAAGTGATAAACCCAATTCAAATCCTTCAAAGAAAGCAGCCCAATCTGCATCGACGGACTTCGGGTCTTTTTTCCAACGCTCGTGATATTCTGCCACTAAATCGGCATTCCAGCGTGAACCTACACTAAGGTGTTTCATATGTGTTACGATTTAAAGTTTGATTTCGATTTAACCAGAGGCACGGACAAGAACAAGCCCAGACCAAACTATTTAGTTAAGATTGGGGGTTGAATGACTTAAAATATGCACCCAAGATGTCGGTCTACGTCGATGTCTACCCCAAGGCCGGCAAACCGCTCCTATTCCACGGAAGCCCTAGAACATTGGTTCCAGGCCTTACCCGAAGAGTGGGAAACTGTCTTTAAAGCAAAAGACCTAAAGCTCGGTCGACAAATTTATACGGAAGGTTTAGTTCGATCGATTGAATTAAAAACTAATAGTGCTGAAGCGGTTACTAAATTTGAAAATAAAATCGTGCGTGCGGTAATCGAACTTGTTGACGGAAAAATCGAATGGAGAAGTTCGTTACCCGAAGATGAGTCCGGCGCACCTTACGCCGTCGCTGCAATGTACGAAGTGGAAGAACTTCTAGCTGATGAAATTAAAGCAATCGATGACTCGGTGCCCGAGGTTCAACCTGTCTTAGCCGTTGAGCCGGAAAAGAAAGATACCTCGTCGCGTCTGGCGCTCAAACTTCAAGTGTCTTTCGACTTAGTATCCGAGGGGTTAACCGCATCCGCCTCATGGGCGGGCAGGGGCGGACATGCCTATAATTGCTTCGGTCCAGGCTCAGTACCGGGCGATGAACTCTCGGACGAACAACGCCAGACCTTGTTTCGTTTTAGTACCGTCGCACACCGTGCTGGATTTGTTTACAGTAAAACGGCTGGTACATGGGCGATAGATAATATTGGTCGAATCGAAAGATTCGTCCGTGAGGAATTAAATGAATGGCGCAAAAGATTTAAACTCGTCGGAGAAGACTCTCTAAATATTTTCCGCAACGAACAATTACAGGTCGCCATCGACGCCCAAGCTAATTCCGGCAATGATGGTAAATCATTCCGTTTGAGTTGGGGCCTTAAAGCGGGCACTCACCCCTTACTCGAACACGAGCAAAAATTATTATTAAAAGCCGGTGGTCGCCCAGTGATTTTACCAGGTAAAGGGGTCGTTGCTTACAATGCCGCTGTCGCAGATTTTTCCGAAGACTGGAAAAGTAAGGACGGCGAAGTGCCGCGCTATTTATTACTATCCCTATTTGATCACCCCGCCGTGGGTACTTTGAAATTAAATGATGATTTGAAGGAATGGAAAGATCGTCTCTTACAAGAGCCACCGCACCCAGAAGGCCTACCCACTTATCTGCGACCTTATCAAGCTAAGGGCGTCGCATGGCTAGGTCGACTTTGCGACTTGGGCTCACATCCATTACTAGCCGATGAAATGGGCCTAGGTAAGACCGTACAGGTATTGGCTTTACTCGCATCTAGGCCCGCTGGTGAGCGTTCCCTCATCGTTTGTCCAGCGAGTGTGATCCCCGTTTGGATTGGTGAAATTAAACGATTCCATCCCGAACTTTCAGCGGATGTCGCGGTTTTAACGGCGGATGATGATTTCGCTAAAAATCCGAAAGCAAAACTTTGGATTTCCAGTTATACTCAACTTCGTCGCCATGCCGATCTCTTAGAGAAAATCGAATTTGGCTACGTTGTACTTGATGAAGCCCAAGCGATTAAGAATCCCGAAGCGAAAACAACTCAGACTTGTTTAAGTGTTAAGGCCCTCCACCGCATCGCTATTACCGGAACACCGCTGGAGAATCGCTTAACCGATCTATGGACTATTTTTCGTTTCCTCATGCCTGGTCTTTTAGGAAAGCGTGCTCAGTTCGAAAAATTTATGCTCCGCGATGAATCTGCAGCGCATGTTAAAGTGCGTCGTCAGGTTTCACCGTTTATTCTTCGCCGATTAAAGCGCCACGTGGCGTCCGACATTCCACCCAAACAGGAAGTCGTCTTGCCTTGTCCTCTCACCCACGAACAACGTGCCCTGTATCAGCACTTAACGCAGGGCAGTGGCCTGTCCGGAGACTTGGCTGCCGTTTTATCGAGAGACTCCGCTTCATTCCTCACACTTTTAATGCGTCTGCGCCAAGTCTGTTGCGACCCGGGTTTATTACCTGAGAATGCCCATGCACACTCAACGCATTCAGGTAAGATTACATTGCTGATTTCTAAATTATCAGAAATTGCTGCCAACGGTTCCAAAGCTGTCGTCTTCTCTCAATTCGTTACCTTACTCAATCGAGTGAAGGCGAGTTTGGCTAGGGATTTACCCAATCTTCCGATCTTCGAATTAACTGGTGAAACCAAAGATCGGGCATCACCCGTAGAAAATTTTAAAGAAACCAAGGGACCTGCTGTTTTCTTAGCCTCACTCAAAGCTGGGGGTACAGGTATCACGCTGAATACGGCTGAATATGTTTTCTTAATGGATCCGTGGTGGAATCCTGCGGTGGAAAGTCAGGCCGTCGACCGCGTCCATCGCATCGGTCAGAAGAATCACGTGATGATTTATCGCATGATTGCACCTGGCACAGTCGAGTCGCGCATCGAAGATCTTAAACAAAGTAAGCGTGAATTATTTTCAGCGATTGTAGGTGATATTCCAGATATGACTGATTGGACCCGTCACTTCTCGTCCCTGGAATCCTTAATCCGTCTCAGCGATACGCCCGCCGCTACCGCTTCAGCAGAAATCTCTGAGGACGGAGAAGATAAGCCCTAATTACTTTGCGATTAAGTCGTATTCTTCAGCACCAGTTACGGTTACATCCGCGAATTCACCGACATTAAATTTCTTTGGAATCTTAACGATACCATCGATATCCATGGCGTCGCCTTCGCTACGACCTACCCCAGGTTTTTCAACGAGCACACGGATTTTACGACCCACAAAGCGTTCGCCGCGTTCCTTGGAGAGACGTTGTAAGAGGGTCATCGCACGAGCGTAACGATCTTCTTTTACTTCCTGAGACAAGTGTCCCTCCATTTTAGCGGCCTTTGTTCCTTCTTCTTGAGAGTATTTAAAAATACCCACGCGATCGAATTGGGTGTCTTCGAGGAACTTGAGAAGTTCAGTAAAATCTTCTTCGGTTTCGCCTGGGAAGCCGACAATGAAAGTGGTGCGAATTGCCATATGCGGCGCCCCTTGACGCATTCTTTTTATTAAATCCCGAATATAGTCTCCGCTCGTCTCACGCTGCATCGTGGTTAACATTCGATCTGAAATATGCTGTAGCGGAATATCTACGTAACGTGCGACGTGTTTTGATTTCGCAATGGTCTCGATTAATTCATCACTCCAGTGAGCTGGGTGGGTGTAGAGTAGACGGATCCAGAAATCGCCTTCGATGGTATCGAGCTCTCTCAATAAGGAGGCTAATGATTCGCCCTTTGAGGAGTCGACTTTACTACGTGGATTTGGTCTTTCTTCTGACCAGCGATCCATCCCGAAGTAAGTCGTATCTTGAGAAATTAAATTCAGTTCTTTCACGCCTTCTTGAACAAGTTTCTGCGCCTCTTTAACAACAGACTCAACTGTACGGCTACGATGGCGTCCGCGAATACGAGGAATAATACAGAACGTACAGGGGTGATTACAGCCTTCGGCAATTTTAATATAGGCGCTGTGTTTCGGAGTAAGACGAAAACGAGGGGTATCGTAATCAGGAATAAAAGTAGTAACTTTAGAAACAAACTCAGTCATACCAGCCAGTCCGCCCATGACTTTTTCGATGACCGGGACGATATTGGTAACTTGATCGAGTCCGATAAAGGCATCAACTTTCGGCAACTCGATTCGACCTTTAATACCTTCAACGACAGGAAGTGCACCTTGGTAGCGTTGTGACATACAACCTGCGACAATGAGTTTTTGGTTTTTCTTACGAGCGGTGGCCTTGCCATCACTCATCTCATAAATCGCTTCTAACGCTTCGTGTTTTGAGGCGTCAATGAATGAACAGGTATTGACGATGACGACATCGGCTTCAGCGGCGTTGCTGGTCATGGACATCCCGGCCTTGGCGAGGTGACCAATCATGATTTCAGAATCGATGAGATTCTTGGCACAGCCGAGCGATATGAGTCCTACTTTTACAGACATTCTGACACAAAGAGCAAAGACTTCAGAGAAAGCAACCTTGTAGCCGATTTAGAGACTTAACCAGGCTTCAGCAGGGATTTCTTGGGGTCTGGCTAGTGAGGTAAGACCGAATTCTGATAAACGCTCGAGCCAGCGACCGACGTCGGCCTGATTGGGAAAAAGCTTTTTGGCCGACGAGCCGACCTGTTTGCGACGTTGGGTAAATAATCCACGCGCCACTTCTTTGGCTCTCGCACTCAACCGACGAGGATGATCTCTGCGACGTAAGACGAGAAGACAGGAGTCAACTTTAGGTGGAGGATTGAATGACTGACTAGGAACCGGATGAACTTTGATTTTTTCGAAAGCAAGAGCGACTTGGATGGTGACAGCGGACCAGTGCGCGGTGCCAACATCAGCGGTGAGTCTTTCCGCCGCCTCCCGTTGCAACATCAGCACCATGATTGACGGATGGGGTCCGCCGCAAATCGCATCAATCCACGGCGTAGAAATCGCATACGGAAGATTAGCGACGACTTTGAACGAACCGTCTGCTCGATTTTGTAGATCAGCAAAAGGCTTATCAACCGCATCGCCCTCGATCAGAAAAAAGGTTTTAGGCCAGCGCCATTTCAGAGTTTCTTCTAAATGGAATAACATCGTCCGATCGGCTTCAATCGCATGAAGCTCAACGCCCGCCCCGAGCAGGGTGCGAGTCAAAGTGCCTAAACCTGGTCCGACTTCTAAGACGCAGTCTCCCGATTTAATTTCTGCCAATTCCAGTGATTTGCGGACGATATTTCCATCAACTAGAAAATTCTGCCCTAACCATCTTTTAGGCATGTGTGATAACTGTGCGAGTAAGTCACGCGTTTCACCCATTGATAAAGGGCCATCGTTCATTATCCGCGAAATGATTTAAGCAAGGCTGTGGGATTTTCGGCCCGCATTAAAGATTCCCCCACTAATAAGGCATGAGCGCCCGCTTGGCGCATTCTCGCCGCATCTTCGGCGGTTTTAATTCCACTTTCGGCTACTTTAAGAATCGAAGAGGGCATCTGGGGTATCACGCGTTCCGCAAAACTTAAATCGATTTGAAACGTGGATAGGTTCCGATTATTCACTCCTACCATGTTGGGATTATGTTTAAGGGCCCGTTCTAATTCGAATTCATCATGTACCTCGAAGAGAGTATCAAGTCCCGCTAACTGTGCACCGGCATGAATGGGTTTAATTTCTTCGTCAGTAAGACCACGGACAATAATTAAAATACAACGAGCTCCTGCTTGAGCAGCTTCTAAGACTTGAAAAGGATGCACCATGAAGTCTTTACGAATGCAGGGTAGTGGCTGTACGCTTTTAGACTGATCATTCACCACATCGATTAAGTCCTGTAACTGACCACTAAAATATTTTGTTTCGGTCAAAACTGACAAACATTCTGCACCCGCTTGGGCATAGAGTCTGGCTTGTTCGATGGCATTCACTTCACTTTTGATCGTTCCCACGCTCGGTGAGGCCCGCTTAACTTCTGCGATTACCGTCAAATGATTCGGGTTATTCAGTGCATCGCGAAAACCATGTAACTTATTTCGACCACTAAAGACGGCGAACTCTTGGTCCGTAACCGCACGGACGTAAGGTTGAATTTCCTTACGCTTGGCGTCCATAATTTCGGTTAACTTATCCATTCCTCTAACGAAACCACCAAAAGCATTCTGGCAATCGTTTTGACTCCGCGGACAGAACTGACTCCATCGGGGCATGCAAGGAATTGACCGATTAATCAACACGACGGCCAAACTACGTGCCCCCGATGGGTGCCCCTGGGACCGCGAACAGACTCACCGTAGCATCTGCGATGCACTGGTCGAGGAGGTCGCTGAAGTCCTCCAGGCCATTGATAATAACGATGTACCTAATCTCCGTGAGGAATTGGGCGACCTACTTTTCCACGTGGTACTCCATTCGCAGATGGCTGCAGAGGCTGGACAATTTAACTTCGATGACGTGGCCAACGAAGTAAACGAGAAGATGATTCGACGTCACCCACACGTTTTTGGCGATGGTAATAAACTGGGAGACAGCGCTGCAGTCATTCAGCAGTGGGAGCAGATTAAATTAAAAGAGAAGGGTAGTCGACCCGTTACACTTTTCAAAGATTTACCGCCGGCACTAAACTCGATCTTGATGGCCCGTGATGTCTGGAAACAGATTCACAAGAAAAATCTAAATACTGGTCATTGGGTAGATCGCAAAAATATTGATGACAACCAAGCACAACTTTCCGAAGAGGCGGCTGGAAAAAAGCTTTTT
The DNA here is from genome assembly GCA_037138415.1 of Opitutia bacterium. GTDB lineage: Bacteria > Verrucomicrobiota > Verrucomicrobiia > Opitutales > UBA953 > UBA953. The sequence goes on from JBAXIK010000008.1 coordinate 19,384, forward strand.
GAGTTAATTGCCGCCTGTCGTAATGCGGGCATTGATCCAGACTCCGCTCTGCGTCGCTTTACGCAAAACGTGAAAGACGAAGCTGAAAAGAATAACGCCAAACAGGCCTAGTCATGTCTTTGGTTGAGCCCATCGTTGTTCATGTCGCTGGACGTGCTGTAGAAGTCTGGCCCAAAATCTCTGAGCGCTCAACGAGAGTTAGGTTATCAGTTAAGCCTGGCCCCAAGATTGTTTTATCCTATCCATCGCATACATCTCAGCGGGCGGTATTAGCTTTTTTAAACGACCAGATTCCTTGGTTGGAGCAGGCGCTCAGTAAAACCCGTGCGACGCAGCCACTTCTCTTGAAGCATTTCTCGAAATTTAATTGGGTGACTGTTGATGACCGAATGATGAGCCTCCAAATTAAAAATGGGGGACGCACTTTAGTTCAGATTAATCATGAAACGGAGACTGTAGATTTAACTTTGCCGAAGGATATCGAAGAACAAGCTGCACTGCGAGCCACGCGTAGATTGGCTGAGACTGGGTTGAATTTAGCGGTGAGTAGGTTGGCCAAAAAAACCAAGGTAACGGTGGGCACTGTCAGCGTGCGCGATCAAACATCGCGATGGGGGTCGTGTTCTAGCACTGGTACGCTTTCACTCAATTGGCGCCTTATATTACTGCCTCCTCTCATCCACGATCACGTGATACTTCATGAATTAGCACATCGGCTACATATGAATCATTCAGACAGATTTTGGAATCAACTGGCGCAATGGGATGCCGAATGGAAAAAGCACGACCGTGAATTAACCAAGCGATGGAGTACCATTATGGATTTAGGTCATCATGAATAAAGAATACGGACAGTCTCCCGATGAGCTCTTTGATGTCGTTGATGAAAACGACAACGTGTTGTACCCACTGAGTCGTGGTGAAATACATAAACGCCATCTCAGACATCGTGCTGTACATATTTTTTGGCTGAATCAAAAAGGTGAACTTTGTCTACAACGTCGCTCGTACGCCAAAGACAATAGCCCCGGACACTTAAGCACTTCCTGCGCTGGACATGTGGATAGTGGTGAAAAATATATCCAAGCAGCTGTCCGTGAATTCAGAGAGGAATTAGGTATCTCGATTAGTTCACAGGATTTAATCGAACTAGACTATGCCCCCTGTCACGAAAATCTGGGCAACGAGTTTGTGGTTTCATATTTATTAAGTGGCGATTTCACTACTCATATTTTTAGACCCGAAGTGGACTCGCTCGTCTGGCGTACGCCACAGCAAGTCATTCATTGGACACAACAAGAGCCGGAGTTATTTGCTACCCCGTTGCTTCATTTGCTATCCCGCGATAAGATTTTAAAGAGCCTGCTGGGATAAGGTTTGAACTTCTCGCTTAAAACTTGTTGGATTCTCGAGTGTCAACGCCCTCGTCCGATCAACCTGAAAACCCAGTGAATGCAGCTTGGTATCATTGGATTTGGGTTTTTCCTTTGGCACTTTTTTTTCGCCTTTGGCTCGCTACGTTGCGTATTCAATCGAATTTCAAACCTCAGATTGATGAAGCTGGCCCGGTCATTATCATGCTCTGGCATGAGCGCTTATTTATCAGCCCATTAATCAGTCAAAATTTTTTGGGTCGACCGGTTACCGCATTAATCAGCACGAGTCGCGACGGTGGCTGGTTGGTGGCGTTTTTTAAAATCATGGGTCTACACGCCGTACGTGGTTCCTCGAGTAAAAGAGGGGCGTCCGCCTTGATTGAACTTACCCGGAATGTGAAAGACGGCCGCAATGCCGGCGTAACACCCGATGGCCCTAAAGGTCCTCGTCGAGTTTGCAAACCTGGTGCCGTGGCGCTAGCCAAAATAACCCGTCGTCCTTTTCTACTTCTGGGCATCAATTTCCATCGCGCGATTAAACTTAAAAGTTGGGATCAGTTTTCTATTCCACTTCCTTTTTCAAAGGTAGACATTCATTTTGAAACTGTGGCGTGTCCGCAGCGTGAGGAGAACGACGAAGAGGTCGCACTTCGCATTCAAAATAGACTCAACGAAATTTCGGGAGTTTAATTTTTAGCCAAAAGTTTTTCGGTATACTTTGCTAAGAGGTCAGCTTCAATATTGAGACGTTGACCAACTTTCCGTAATTTCAAATTAGTAACTTCCAGAGTGTGTGGGATCATCCAAATACGTATGCCATCGGGTAAAATATCGGCAACAGTGAGAGACATACCATCGATGGCTATACAGCCCTTTTTAACGACATAGCGTGATAATTCGGGGGCCAACCCGATGTCTAGCCTCCAGTCGGCTCCATCCAGCCCCCAATGTTTAACTAGGCCACATCCATCGATATGACCGGTTACAAAATGTCCGCCCATGCGATCGGTCGGTTTTAAACTTGGCTCGAGATTAACCAAACTACCCAACTGCAATTCACCTAAATTGGTGAGCCTTAATGTCTCTTCGAGTAAGACGAATTTAGCTTCATCATTTTGGAATTCAGAAACGGTCAGGCAGCATCCGTTCACGGCGATGCTCTCACCGAGTACCACATTTTTGAGAAGAGGACTCTTAATTGTAAGGACACATCCACCATTGAGTTTTTTATCAATGGCACTGATTTCACCAACGGCTTGGACGAGTCCAGTAAACATACCAAAAAAAGGGCCGTTGTGCGGCCCTAGAAATTAGTTCTTATGACCTTCGCCTGGATGTTTATTGCGTTCTTCTTGTTCCAAACGTGCACGAATCTTAGCGCGTTCTTCTTCTTCCAATGCCTTTAAACGAGCTTGGCGACGATCATCTTCATCGACGACATTTTTAACCTCGTCGCTCACATCTTCAGAAGCCTTTTTAAATTCGCGTTTAGCTTTACCGAGTCCGCGAGCTAATTCAGGAATTTTGGAACCACCGAAAAGGAGTACGGCGACAATGATAATTGCCCAGACAATTGGGCCATCAAGTTCAGCGAGGGGGAGGTACATAGAGTTGGGTGATATTGCGATTGCGTGACTTAAGTTAATAGAAAGAGTCCTTAAAACCATTAAAATGTCAACCCATGTCTCCCATCGGGAAGTTTGGTACACTGGACACGTCCAAGGGGTCGGTTTCCGTGCCCAAGTTCTGGCTCTAGCTCGTGGTTATGACGTAACTGGATTTGTGCAGAATTTAACCGATGGCCGTGTTTATCTCCACGCTGAGGGTTCCGAGAAAGAGATCGATGGACTCAGTGAAAGTATCGAGAAGTCGCTGGACGGACATATCCGTGGCGTTGAACAGAGAAATTTTTCTGGGGTTCGAACGACTCATAACTTTATTATAAAAAAATGAATACCGGTCCAGCAATCACGGTTAACGGACTTACCAAAGATTTTCGTATTGGCCTACGCGGACTAAAACTGCGGGCCGTTGATAATGTATCTTTTGAAATTCCACGCGGACAGGTCTTCGGATTACTGGGTCCTAACGGATGTGGAAAGAGTACCACGCTTAAAATTATTTTAGGACTGGTTTCTCCTACTGCGGGTAAAGTTTCAATTTTAGGTTTCCCATTTGCCACCACCGCAGCTCGTTCGCGCACAGGTTTTTTACCTGAAGCTCCTTACTTTCATAAATTCCTGACTGGACGTGAACTCGTGGCGTACTGTGCCCGCTTGAGTGGAGTAAAACCGGAATCTGTTAATCATGCAGTTGAAGAGGCTTTAGTCTTAACCGCGATGACCGAAGCAGCAGACCGCACCATCGGCACATACTCTAAAGGCATGTTGCAACGCATCGGACTCGCCCAGGCCATCGTGCATGACCCTGAATTAGTCATCCTCGATGAACCGACCGCGGGAGTGGATCCCGTGGGCTCAGCGGCCATCGGACAAATGATAAAGAGCATGAAATCAAAGGGTAAAACGATAGTCCTTTGTTCGCATTTACTCGGGCAGGTTGAACAGGTCTGTGATCGTATTGCGATTATGGATCGTGGAAAACTCGTACTCGAGGGTAGGGTCGATGACGTCTTAACCCGTCGTGACCAAAATATCATCACCGTAGAAAACCTAACCCCTGACGCACGTCGCGCGGCGGAAGAAGTCTTAGCTCAACACGGAGCAAAGATAACATCCATCACTCATCCGCGTCGTTCACTCGATGATTTATTCCGTGAACTCGTGACGGGAAGTCGCGATGCCTAATTTTATGAAATCTTCGTTAACGCGTATTTCGTGGATGACACGATTGACTTTTTTGGAAGCCATACGTCAGCGTTTCTTTGCTTTCCTTATTTTGCTCTCTGCTGCCTTGGTACTTTCATCCGTCTCATTTAGATTCTTGGATTTTGGTCACGGAGAATTAAAATTCGTCTGCGATTTCGGATTTGGCGGTATGTTCTTATTTGGTTCAGTGCTCGCTGTGGTCATGTCTGCTCAGTTATTTTTTGCGGAGATGGATAATCGCACTGCGCTGACGCTCTTAGCGAAGCCCGTGAGTCGAACTGAATTTTTAGTCGGAAAATTTATCGGCGTATGGTTAGTTTTAGGGGTCTTTATTTTTACGCTTTCGACTTTGCTTGGCATCATCCTCTGGGCCCGATGTCAGGAGCTGACGGCGACGGCTATCGAAGTCGGCAAAGCCCCACCCGAGCTCAGTATTACAGGCCTTTTGTCCTATACGGGGATGCAATGGGCACGCCTCGGGGTGGTTGCGGCGATGATTTTGATGGTCGCCTCATTAGCACGGACATTTCTCTTCACCGTCATCGTAGGCTCAATGTTGGTGGTTGCCGGTCAACTCCAATGGCTAGCTCAAGAGACATTACTCAAGCCGGGTGAACTCAACTTTTTCTCTAAGGCACTATTAAGTATATCAATTTATATCATTCCTAATTTACAGCAGTTTAATATCGGTGACGCCTTAACCTTGGATCACGGCTCGGTCGCGGATGGAGCAGTCACCTTGGGTTTATTCTCTGGCACCTGTTACATCGTCGTCTTTCTCTTCATTGGTAGTTTAATATTTCGTCAGAGGGAAATTTAATGAAGGCGCTTCGTGTACAATGGATGCTGGCAATCTTTTGTCTCGGGTTGGCCGGAGTCATTGCTGAACTTTCTTGGACGAAGGTTCGTGTTTCGATTCCTGAAATGGGTAAAAAGCAAATCGAACCTAGTTTAGGGCAGGGCATGCTTCTCGGTATTTTAGGAGGATTTCGTACGGTGGTGGCCGATGGTGCTTGGATTAGAAGCTACGTGCTTTGGGAAAGACGCGATCGTGCGGGCTGCGAAGCACTCATGCGCACGTCCTGTCTCCTGGATCCACGTGCCCGGTTTTTTTGGGAAAATACCGGCTACGTTATTGGATACGATATGGCTCACTGGGAAATCCGTAAACGCGGTGGATACGCTAAAGTAAGTGCTGAAATCCAGGATGATTTATTTAAAAAATACGCCCAACATGGAATTAATGTTATGGAGGAGGGCATTAAGTACACCGGAGGAAATGTTGGAATTTTAATTTCAGCCGGTCAAATGTCGGAACTAAAATTAAAAGATTTTTCGCAGGCCGCTTCATATTATAAGCGCGCTTCTGAAAGTAAGAATGCACCCTGGTTTGTTCATTTTTTATGCGCACGAGCGCTCTGGGAGAGTGGAGAAACTAAAAAGGCTTACGACTGGTATCGCGAAGTTTGGCAGAAAAAACTGAGTAACGAAGATGACCATGCGCCTGATGACTTAGAGCATCTTCGTTTCATGGAAGACCAATTACATCTTGCACTTCTCCAACGTATACCTCGTCAGTCTTGGGAGAAAAATAATTAGTACGGATTAGAGTCGGACGATTTTTCGGAAGCTTCACCCGCTGCCTTACGTGGGCCCTTGGGCTTGCGCGGAGGAAACTCGAACCACCAACCTTTATCTTTGTCGGATACCAAGAACGCTTCGAAGGCACGATTCGTCTTTCTAGAAATAAATTTCTTTAGCGAAGTCTTACCATTATTTAATAAGGCTTTAACATCCTCCGGGCTAATGGGGCATTTAAGCATTTCGGCGCTGAGGCCAAAAGTTTTCTTAGCTCCAGCCTCGGCGGCCTTCTGTGGGCATACCCTGTAGCCTGCTGACGGCGTTTGTTGAACGGGTAGACCCGAGACTGGGCAATTACCGAGAACGGGCCACTCAGCGTCAAAGGCGTCGGGATTCCCCGCAGCTCCTTCGCGGGGTGCTAAATAGAGTACGCCTTTGAGTCGGCCGGTGGCTGGCTTGGGCTTGGTTTTTCGTTTGGGTTTTTCGACGCCGTTTTCATCTTTGGCTGGCGCTTCTTCTGGCTTCTTCTTCCAGGAGACGATCGAGTCTTCATCTACTAAATCGATATAGCCGGTGTAGTTCTTACCCGACTTCATCGATTTAAAGTCATCAAAGGGTCCGATTCGACGTTTCTCAATCAGTTCAGCGAGTTCCGCAGGCGTGACTTCGTGCCCGTTGACGCCTTTATAAACGATTACCATCGGCTTCTTACCATCAGCGGATCGATCCTGCGAAAAATAACTTTCACCATTCGTCATCATGGGCTTTTTGTCGGACGGAGACAATACCTCGGGCTGGACAAGGGTGGGCTCAGGTTCGACGCGACCTTTATTAATAAAATCTTCAACCTGAACTTTAATATCAGAAATAAATTTCTTAACTGAAAGTTCACCGTGTTCGGTTTGTTTTAATTTGAATTCCCACTCCCCGGTGAGTTGAGGCTCGGAAAGGAATGATAAACCTTTGGCGTGAATAAATTGGTGTAACTGGAACGCCTTGGCCATGGGCACGAGTTCTTTACCTTGTCGCTCAATATACTTTTGCCCCAAAAGTCCTTCGATCGTTTGAGCACGTGTTGCTGGTGTGCCTAATCCGCGCTCTTTCATGGCTTCAGCTAGTGCATCGTCGTCCACAAGCTTACCGGCATTTTCCATCGCACCTAAGAGTGATGCTTCGTTAAACCGTGCCGGTGGTTTGGTCGCGTCTTGTTTAACGTCAACATCAGCAACTTTAGCTTGAGGTGGCTTTCCATCGGCATCGCTGATAGCAGGGAGATTTGCCGCTCCTTCTTTATCTTTGTCTTCTTCCGCTTCGGCTTCTTGACCCCAAACTGCGCGCCAACCGGCAACGACTAAAACTTTACCAGTGGTACGGAAATTGTACTGACCGACTTGAGTGGTGCGAACGGTTTCTTCGAATTCTGCCATCGGGAAGAATACACCGACGAACCGACGTACGACTAAATCATAAATCTTTTGTTCAACTTCAGAAAGTCCATTCGGAATAGTACCGGTGGGGACGATTGCAAAGTGATCGCTGACTTTTTTGTTATCAAAGACGCGCTTGCCAGCCGCGTTCAGCCAACCTTTAGCTAAAACTTCTTTAGCGAAACTACCGACGGAATGTCCCTGGGTTAAAGATTCCAATACATTCCTAGCGGTAGGTAAGTGGTCTTCGGGTAAATACTGCGAATCCGTACGAGGGTAGGTGAGGGCTTTATGTTTTTCGTAAAGGGCTTGAGCTGCACCGAGAGTGGTTTTTGCGGAGAAGCCGAAGCGACGATTACCTTCACGTTGAAGACTGGTTAAGTCGAAGAGACGAGGTGCACTTTCTTTCTTGGGCTTACATTCGTCGGTGACTGTTCCCGTACCGATTTTAACACTCTCCTCGGAAACTTTGTTAGCGGCTGCCTCATCAAAGAAACGTTCCGCTTCTTTGCGGTCGGTGACACCAGGGACTTGGGCAACGCCTTTGTACTGACCGGACTTAATATTGAAGTAGGCTTCAATTTTCCAAAAGGTTTTAGGCTGAAACGCACGAATTTCTAATTCGCGTTCGACAATCAACATGAGCGTAGGGGTCTGTACGCGACCCGCAGGATACGATTCGCTCCGTGCACCAATTCTCAAGGTGCAAAGACGGCTCGCGTTAAGTCCGACTAACCAATCGGCTTGCGAACGACCGACCGCAGAATCGCGTAGACCCGCTTTGGTCTCACTGGTTAATAAATTATCGAAACTATTTTGAATCGAATCATTCGTCATACTGGTAAGCCAGAGGCGCTTCACGGGAAGCTCTCGGCCAATCAGTTTATAGATGTAATGAAGAATCAGTTCACCTTCACGACCAGCGTCACAGGCATTGACGATCATTCCAACGTCGCTCCGTTTGATCAGTTCTTTCAAAAGTTTGAATCTTGTGCCGTCTTGGCGGTCACCGATAATCGCTTTCAAGATACTCGTATCGACCGTACCGTCGTACTTGTCGGGAAGAATAGGGAGATCTTTCAGCGTCCAGCGTTTATATTTAGGATCGAGGTCTTCGGGGTCCTTTAATTTTACTAAGTGACCGACCGCTGAACTAATAATCCATTCACCGTTTTCGAACACATCGCCTGACTTTGGAACTTTAAGAACCTTCGCTAGGTCCGCAGCGACGGATGGCTTTTCAGCGATGACTAAAGTCTTTAAAACCGAGCTATCAGTTTTAGTAGAAGGAGCCTTGGAAGATTTTTTTGCCATGCGTAGGATTATAACCGCTTGTTAAATCGTGGTTATATTCCTTGCTCAGCGAAAGAGTCATCAAGCGCGGCAATGAGTATGGAAATGGTGGCGTCGGTTTCTTCGCCCATATTGGAGATACGGAAGGTTTTACCTTTTAATTTTCCGTATCCACCATCGATGACGAGTTTGTGACGGGATTTAAGCGTTTTCAGCAGGCGCTCTAAATCTGCGTTACGGTCATTCTTAAAGCAGTTGAGCCCGCGGGTGGCGAATTCAGCGCTCGGTAATAAACTAAAACCTTTAGCCAATCCCCACTGACGTACCTTGTCGTTTAGGCGGCGGTGACGTTCGTAGCGGTTGTCGAGACCTTCAGCTTCAATTTCCACGAGACGCTGTTGGAGTCCGTAGAATAAAGAGATGCAAGGAGTCGAAGGGGTCATACCTTTGGTGTGATTGTCGTGGAACTCGATTAAATCAAAGTAATAGCCACGATCGGAAAGTTCCTTCGCACGAGTACGAGCACGTTCACTGACGGAGAAAATCGCTAAACCAGGAGGCAACGCGAGGGCCTTTTGCGAACCAGTAAGAAGAATATCAATACCCAGTTCGTCCTTCTTAATAGGTAAGGTGGAGAATGAACTCACGGAGTCTGCAATCGAGATAACGTCAGGGAATTCACGAATGACAGCCATGATTGCGTTAATGTTTGAAAGAGTGCCCGTCGAGGTTTCGGAATGGATGAAAGTGACACAATCGAACTTACCGGTCGCGAGTGCTTTGCGAACGGCTTCTGGATCTACCGGCATACCCCATTCGAATTGTAGAGCTTCGGAGTATTTACCGCAACGCTTGGCGACGTCGTTCCATTTGTCAGAGAACGCACCGTTCATGCAATTGAGAACACCTTTCTTGCAGACGTTACGGAGGGCACCTTCCATCACGCCCCACGCTGAACTCGTACCTAAATAGACAGGGTCTGTAGTGAAAAACATTTTCTGAAGACGAGGTTGCATGTCTTCATAGAGAGCAACGAAGTCTTTTGAGCGGTGGCCAATCATGGGTTTGCCCATCGCTGCAATGATGGACTCTGAAACCGTGAGTGGTCCTGGAATATATAAGCGGTAACTCATTTTTGGAAAGTATTGAGAAGGTCTTTGGAGACGTCGGGGTTTTCGATTCGAACAACTTTTTTGTTCTGGTGGGACAGGGTAACCGTTTTGGGATGCCAGGATTTGGCTTCCTCGGGTGTGACCTCAGCAAAGGTCATTACTACTAATAAGTCACCTACTTTACCCAAATGGGCAGTCGCACCATTAAGGCAAATCTGTCGCGAACCAGCGGGAGCTGGGATTGCATAGGTCTCAAATCGCTCACCATTACCAATATTGCCCACTAAAATTTTCTCATAGGGAAGCATACCCACGAGGGCCATTAATTCGCTATCAATGGCTAGAGAACCCTCATAATCGATCCGAGCACCGGTGACTTCAGCGCGCAGTATCTTGGTGCGTAAGAGGTGATAGAGCATAGACTCGTTTCGTCCCTTCTCAATCGGGTTGCCTGCCTGCGTCAAACAAGTTTGCATAGTTTACACCGATGAGACCCAAGCACAGAGGAATATTTTCGACCGTTCGTGAGGTTATTGCTTTATATGCTACAGACCTCGTTTATGACCGTAAAACTGGGGTATTCGCGACTTTCCTAGGATACATTCTGTGGCTACTTTCTCTCGTATTTGAGGTACTCGTTAAATTTCGACTGTGGCTTTATCGTCACAGACTCGTTCGGGACACCCACCTGGGCTGCAAAGTAGTCGTGGTTGGAAATTTAACCGTCGGTGGAACAGGCAAAACGCCGGTCGTTATGAAAATGGCTAAGGTGCTCGCCGAGCGTGGACGTAAAGTCGCTATTTTGTCTCGTGGCTACAAAGGCACCAGTGATTCGATGTTGAAGAGATTTTGGCGTTGGCTCACTCAGGGCCGCCGCCCCGATCCTCTCACTGTATCCGACGGTAAAAGTGTACTCGCGGGTCCCGATGAGGCAGGGGACGAGCCTTTTATGTTGGCGACTAACTTGGTAAAATATGGCGTGGTTGTTATTGTAGATCGTAATCGCGTCGAGGGCGGTCGATTCGCCCTTCGTCAATTCGGAGTCGATACGATTTTATTAGACGACGGTTTACAGTACCTCCCATTAAGTGGACAGATCAATTTACTGCTGGTCGATAGTCGTAATCCTTTTGGCAATCATTGCCTCTTACCTCGCGGTATTCTGCGTGAGCCAGTGAGAAATTTAAGTCGTGCCTCGTATATTTTTCTTACGAAATCGACCGGTGCGCCCGACCCCGAATTAGTGGCACTGATTCGGAAATATAATCCTAAGGTAGAAATTATTTCCTGTGCGCACGACGCCAAGGAGCTCATTGAAATAGACGGCACTCAGCATTTACCCCTCAGTTTCCTAGCGGGAAAACGCATTGCGGCCTTCTCGGGTATCGCCACTCCAGAAAGATTTGAGGAAACTCTCCTAGCTCAAGGTGCAAAAATCGTTTCCAATCGTCGATTTCTCGATCACCACGCTTTTAATGATGAAGACTTAGACGAAGTTTTGGAGTCGGCCATTCAAGCCAAGGCCGAAGTGATTGTAACGACCGAGAAAGATGCCGTGCGCCTTCAGTCACGCTTCCACCCATCACTCCCACTCATGTATGTACGTATGGAAGTAGATATCTTGGGAGACAAAGAAGGATTTAACGGCGCCGTCGAACGGATTTGCCTGGGGTCTTCTTTACAGCGCTAGCGTCAGTCGCTAAATGCTTTTTGGCTAGATCTAAGAATGTGGCTTGGACTTGTATATCACTCCGTCCCTTGGAAGAGCAGGGTAGATACTGACCATCAGAGTTGAGCTCTTTAACGTCACCCAACTTATCTGTATAAACTTTTAGAATTTCCTTTTCGATACGGGTCCGAAGGATTTTATTTTTGATGGGAAAAACACATTCGACTCGGCGCATAAAATTACGCGGCATCCAGTCGGCACTACCCATCAGAATAATCGGTTCGCCGCTCGCATTCTCGAAACGGAAAAGTCTGCTGTGTTCCAGGAATCTCCCTAAAACGCTGAAAACCTTGATGTTTTCACTCCTACCCGGGACACCGGGAATGAGACAACAGATACCACGGACGATGAGGTGAATCGAAACACCAGCATTAGACGCTTCGCAGAGTGCCTCAATGACTTCCGGGTCCACGAGACTATTTACCTTCGCGAAGATTTTAGCAGGTCGGCCTGCTTTCGCTGCAGAAATTTCCGATTTAATTAAGTCTAAAATTCCGCGATGAAGGTGGAATGGCGCGACGAGGAGGTGCTTGAATTTTGGTTTAGCGAGATTTCCCGTTAACACATTAAACAACAATCCCACTTCAGAAGTAATTTCCTCATCCGCTGTGAAAAGAGAAAAGTCGGTATAAAGTCGTGCCGTCTTCGGATTATAATTTCCAGTACCCAAATGCACATAACGTTTTAACCCAGTTTTTTCTTGGCGAATGATGAGACACGCTTTGCAGTGTGTTTTCAGTCCAGCAAGGCCGTAAACGACGTGGGCACCGGCCTCTTGGAGCTGACGTGACCATTCGATGTTATTGAGTTCGTCAAAGCGGGCTCGAAGTTCGACCAACGCCGTGACCTGTTTTCCATTCTGTGCAGCTTCTTTTAAAGCTTCAACGATGGGTGAGTCGCCGCTGGTGCGATACAGAGTTAATTTAATCGCAACGACTGAATCATCTTTAGCAGCCTGACGTAGTAAATCCACAACAGGCGTAAATGATTCGTAGGGGTGGTGAAGTAAAATATCCCCTTTGGAAATTTTCGAAAAAATCTTAGAAGGTTCACTCAGTTCAACGGGAGTAGTAGATGAAAAACTAGGGTAAACCAGATCAGGACGATTCGCGAGGTCGATTAAACTACTTAACCGCATCATGTTAATCGGGCCTTGAATGCGGAAGGTATTATCCACCCCGAGACCGATGGATTTTAATAGCCAGGTAAGTTCTTCCTCAGGTACCGAGTGTTCAATCTCGAGTCGAACCGGCGCACCTTTTCGCAAATTACGAATTTCGTCTTCAATCGCATCGAGCAAGTTTACTGCTTCTTCTTCGTCGACGTATAAATCGCTGTTTCGCGTAATACGGAATGCCCAGGATCCTTTAAGTTCTAATCCTGGGAATAGTCGTTCAATGAAAATTTGCGTAACGATACTCAGTAAGGTGAAGGAGCGTTTATTGGTCGGTCCAAGCGCTAAAATACGGGGCAGCACGCGAGGGACGGGGACGACCGCACGACGCGTTTCGCCGGACTCCGGGTCTTTCAATAAAGCCAATAAATAAAGACCTTTATTGGTTAATACCGGGAACGGGTGAGAGGGGTCAATCGCCAGAGGGGTCAACGCCGGCAAAATGTCTTTATCAAATCTTTCCGAAAGTTCATGCAACTCAGCCTTAGTGAGCTGGCCCTTAATTTTATATTCGATACCTTCCTTGGCGAGAGCGGGGACAATTTGTTCCTTCCAGCAATTCTGCTGGGCGCTCACTAAACCGTGGGCTTGCTTTAATACTTCTTGGAGAAATTCACGAGTGGCAGGGTGACTGGCGGATTCTTCCTGTTGCATGATACCCGCCACGCGGATTTCAAAAAATTCATCTAAGTTTGAGCTGACGATGGAAAGAAAGCGTACTCGCTCGAGAAGTGGCACCGTGGAATCTTCAGCCAACTCCAACACACGTCGGTCAAAACTTAGCCAGCTGAGTTCACGATTAAACATTTATATGCCATAACTATTCGCCAAAGCGTTGTCACTATCACACCCTAAATTTGGGAATTTTAACCCCAAACTTCCTAAAGTTCGTCACTTTACTGTCACAAATGCCCCTATTTCAGTTAATTTCTGGGCTGCGCAGCCCACACAATCTGCAGGCCAGTGCTATCCGGTAGTCTGACTTTCGCTGCGGGTGGTTGCGAGTGACTTACAATATCCCCACGCTCAAATTTTGAAGCTAATACTTTAACATCGTGCTTAGAGAGTCCACGGGTGGAGATTTCAACCGTTTGTAACTGTCCGTTTTGTACTCCAATAAAACGTAGTAGCCCTTTGATAATTTGAATATCTGAAACGATTCGTATAGCAGAACTCTCTAAGCGCGGAATCTTTTGATCGGAGAATGCCGCAAAAGTAAAACGTACATCACGGAGGTCGCGGTGCAACTTACGATTAATAAATTCGGTGGTGTAGGGTATTTGCCAGTGACGTACTTCATGAGACCAGTGTACCCCATCAGCCAGTTGAGGGCAGGGGTGTGCGTCTAATTCGGGTCCAATTCTAGTCACGATTTCATGCGCCGCAATTTCATCGCTGAGTTTTTGTAAGCGCTGTGAAGTCACTTTGAGTGCTGGCTCTAAAATTAAAATAAGTCCATCCGGGGTAAGCCGATCTTTCATGGACTCGATCCATTGAATCAGAGCCTGTTGACTGAGTGACTTCATTTCATTCAACACGAAGCCAGCGATGATGATATCGAACGGGCCCTCTGGCCATGTGTCCGCTCGGTGGGCATCGCCTATTCTTGTTTTTATGAAGTATTTATTGCCTAAAACCGCTTCTGCAAATGGCTCAAGTGCCGCCAAGGCCGAGGCTGAATGGTCGAGGGCGTTGAGCTCTAATTCTTTCACGCCCAACTCTTTAAAATAGTGAGCACAGGCCACTCCACAGGAGCCTGGGCCTGATCCCAAATCTAAAATGCGCATCGGACTTTTCGGTGCCTTCCATTGTCTGGCCTCAGTGATAAATCTTAGGGCATAGGTCGTACGAACAAAACTTTGCGGTAAGAAAAATAAACCGTAAGCAGATAGTAGTTC
>JBAXIK010000009.1:0-32553 GCA_037138415.1 Opitutia bacterium
GGTGAACAAAGGATATTCCGTTGGCTACGACGATACGGTACCTACCGCGCGTTGGTCATCCTACCGTGTTTTTCCGTATCAGGATGTCCACCTGCCTCGTCCGTCCTCATTCTATGTCGATAACAGAACTTCGGCCAAAGTATCCACCGAAGAATATGTGCGCTCGGGTTATGATCGCGGCCATCTCACGCCTAACTACGCCATCTCAGTTTGTTATGGTGCCGAAGCCCAAAAAGAAACTTTCTTTCTCTCCAATATTGTCCCGCAATTACATGCACTGAATGCCGGACTGTGGAAAGACATCGAGCAACGTATTGTGAAGCGCTACGTGCAGCGCTACGGTGAGGTTTGGGTCCAGGTCGGTCCCGTTTACAGTGCTCATCCAAGAATGGTCGGTCGAATCCCTGTGCCCGACGAATTCTGGATGGTAATCTCGGAATATGAACATGAGAAAAAAGGTATTCGTGCCATTGCTTATTTAGTTCCCCACGAAGAAAAATGGAGAGACCCCGAATTGACCCGTTACGTCGTCAGTATTCGACGCATTGAAACTTTAACGGGATTAAACTTCTTTCCAAAACTTCCGCCCGCCACGCAGGATAAGTTAGAAACCGCCGTAGCTCCACGTGCCTGGTAGAATCATTTACTTTTTTTGTAAATCGCAGGCCGCAATTAGGCAGACGCAATCAAGACCGTCTTGCGTCGCCAGCCACACCATCGGTAACTTGGGCCAATTCTTATGCATGGCAGTACGTAGACCGCCTACTTCAATTAACAAAACACCATTTGGATTTAATTTCTTTGCCGCCTGCTTCAGTAATTTCCGAATCACACCCAACCCGTCTTTCTCAGAGACTAAAGCCATCTTAGGCTCTTTTTTAAATTCTTCGGGTAGCTTTTTATAAACCAATTCAGGTTCGTAAGGCGGATTACTGACAATGAGGTCATAATTTTTTCCGGACATCAGTGCTGTCATCGTGTCGGTCTTGAATAACTTCACCCGTTTTTCTAAGCGGTGGCTTTTGACATTAATTTTAGCAACTTCGAGGGCATCACTCGAAAGATCCGTTGCATCCACTTGGGCGTTAGGAAAATATTTAGCGAGCAAGATAGCTAGACAGCCTGACCCGGTACAAATATCAGCCACATGCTTAATCGTTTTAACAGGTGGCAGCCATTGTGGAATAATTTCAGGAATGAGTTCCACAAAATAGGATCGTGGAATAATCACACGTTCATCGACTTTGAATTTTAATCCACCGAGCCAAGCTTCTCCGATGAGATAAGCGGTGGGTATCCGTTCCAAAATACGTCGGTCCAGTAATTCGACGAAACGCCCTCGCTCTTTTTCCGTTAGTTCGCGCTTGAAGCACTGCGGTAACTTTTCCCAGGCTAAGCCGGTGGCAGCTGATATCAGTGTCAGCGACTCCTCTTGTTCGTCGAGAAAGCCTTGTCCATGGGCGACGCCTTTGGCCCGCAATAGGCGATTAGCAAAATCTAGATAGTCGCCACCCGTCCGCAGTTTTTTAGTTTCGGTACTGCGGAGAGGTGAGCGAGTGCTCATGGCGATCTTTTGCTTGGTCCTCAACTCAGCGGTGACGCTGACCAGAGTTCCTTAGGGGTGCGTTCAAAGAAATCTTCCAGATACTTCGTGGTGGCACCGCCTTGGCGGAACACGGGATCTTTCATAATCGAACGACAAACAGGAATGGTCGTATGGATACCGCGGATGATATATTCACCAAGTGCGCGGTGCATGCGATCGAGAGCTTTCTGACGGTTGGATCCGACGGAAATTAATTTCGCCACCATGGAATCGTAAGTCGGAGGAATAGTGTAGCCTGAGTAACAATGGGAATCGACGCGGATGCCGTGACCACCTGGTGTGTAATAAAGTCCAATCGTACCAGGGCTAGGGGTGAAGTTACGCGCAGGATCTTCCGCGTTGATTCGACACTCAATCGCGTGACCAGTGATTTTAATATCTTTCTGGCTGAGCTCTAACTTTTCTCCACAGGCAATTAAAATTTGTCGGCGAACTAAATCGATATCCGTGACTTCTTCCGTGACACCGTGTTCAACTTGAATCCGGGTGTTCATTTCCATGAAGTAGTATTTTCCGTTCTTATCGACTAGGAACTCGATGGTGCCCGCGTTATGGTAACCAATTGATTCCGTTAAGCGTACGGCCACTTTACCCATTTCTTCACGCAGCTTAGGGGTGAGGAAAGGAGAGGGTGATTCTTCGATCAGTTTTTGGTGACGACGTTGCACCGAGCAATCGCGTTCACCGAGGTGAATGACTTTGCCGTGTTCATCGGCCAACATTTGAAATTCGATGTGACGAGGTTGTTCGATATATTTTTCAATATAAACCGAACCATTACCAAAAGCTTTTTCGGCTTCGGCCCGGGCCGCTTCAAATTCTTTACTGAAGGCTGCGGCGTTATGCACGATGCGCATCCCCTTACCGCCACCACCAGCGACGGCTTTGATGATGACCGGGAAGCCGATGCGTTGGGCTTCCTTCACGGCTTCGCGTTGGTTGTCTACCGGCCCGTCGGTACCTGGAACGGTAGGAACTTTATATTTAGCGGCGGTCTGACGTGCTACCGCTTTGTCGCCCATCATCCGAATCGCTTCGGGCCGAGGACCAATAAATTTAATATTAGCAGACGCACACTTTTCGGCGAAGCCCGCGCGCTCAGATAAAAATCCGTAGCCTGGGTGGATAGCGTCGACGTTGGTGATTTCGGCGGCAGAAATAATTCGATCTTCGCGAAGGTAGGAATCCTTGCTGGGTGCAGGTCCGATACATACCGCTTCGTCGGCTAACTGAACGTGCATCGACTGTTCGTCGGCTTGAGAGTAAACCGCGACGGTCTTGATGCCTAGCTCACGGCAGGCACGAATGATGCGAAGGGCGATTTCGCCACGATTGGCGATAAGGATTTTATTCATCGGATAAATTCGGTGATCAGCCTACCTTCACGCGGAAGAGGGGCTGGCCGAATTCCACGGATGTTCCATTGGCCACGAGACATTCAATGATCGTGCCAGCGATTTCTGAAGGAATTTCATTCATCACCTTCATTGCTTCGATAATACAAACGGTGCTATCCGCCTTAACCTGAGAACCGACGGCCACGAAGGCCGGGTTTTCGGGTGAAGGAGTCGCATAATAGGTCCCTACCATCGGTGAATTGATGGTTTTGATGTTGGGGTCAGCTACCACGCCCGCTGGGGCTGGTGCACTTGCCGGAGCAGGTGCATAGGCCACAGGTGCCGCTGGGGCTGATGCTGCAGGCGCAGCACGTCCACCCACATCGCGCTTGATGCGCAATTTGAATTCTTGGTCTTGGATTTCGAATTCGGAAAGGTCCGACTTCTTCATTAAATCCACGACTTGTTTGATCTTAGTTAGGTCCAATGTTTTGTCCTCCGTAAGGGGGTTTCACGATAGATACATCGGGTCCTAGCAACTAATCAACCTCTCATTCCATCAAACTATCAGGAATTTTACCTAAGTCCTTCTTGATAATTGACTTAAAGAATAATGACAACCACGGCGGATTGGCATCGGTTTTTGGGGTCGAAATCGGCCCTTTTACCGTAATTTTGGTATTATTTACCAGATTTCGGCTCAAATTAAGTAATTGTAGGGGGGTAAAGCTCCCAGATTTTGGAACCGAGAACTGACCGTTAAAATCGACTTCAGAATCCTTAAGGTGAACTTCCCCATTTAGGCCAAGATATGATTGGGAACCCATAATCATCAGGTCAGGAAAAAAAGCGGTGCCATCCGTACAGCCAAAGTGTCCGTTGATGTGGTCTAGCGTGTAGGTGGTGGCTTCGATACCTAGGGATTCCAAGATAGTAGAGAGTCCGCCAAGCAGCCGGATTTTTTTCAAATCAGGGCTATAGAGATCAAACGACCCAAGACCTTTAACCTCCGTAGGGTTATCGATATCTACGGTACCATGGAAATTAAAGTTTAGGTTAGATCCGGGCTTAAACATCTCCACCGATCCAGCCTTCGTGCCTTTTAGTTTTTCGGTCAGGCGAGTAATTTTTAAAGTATCACAGTTTTTTAATTCTAAAAAGATTTCAGATTCATGGGACGTTTTTCCGTTGAGCTCGAATTTAACATCCCCATCTGCCAGAACAAAACTCGAGCGCGCAGAAATAACATTATTTTTACTCACTACATTAATTTTGAAATTTCTACTCTCAACCCCCCACGCCTTAAACGGCTCGATGCATTCCGCATTCGCCTCAACATTTAAACCGTTTTCAGTGGGAGTGACAAATAAGTCAAACGAGTGACTACTAGGCAGTTCAATTTTTCTCAAAATTTCAGCAATGTTATCCGCACTGCAGTCCGCCGCAATCCACGGCTGAAGATTACCCCGAAAAGAAATCATCGGACCAGCCAGTGCGGCAGGCTTCCGCCAATCCCACGAAACGCTTCCATGCACCGCTCCATCCTCTTCCGACTTCCCCCCCGCTAGTTCTTCAACGCTAATCCGAGTGTATTCCGAACTAGTGTCGACAGATAGAGTCACTCGACGAAAGGGTGCAGTTAGCAGAGTAAAATCATCCATTCTCACTCGCCCTTTAACATCTGCAGACAGGTTTCCCCACCGCCCAACCACATCAATTGTAGCCCTAGGGTCGTTTTTAATTTCAAACATTTTCCATGTATCCACCCACCATTGTCCCAGGATTTCATTAAGTGCGTTGGGGTGAACATCACCGCGAAGTCGTAAATTAAATTCACCCTTGGGTTCTAATGCACAATCTAATTCTCCGCGAATGGTGGTGAGTTGTAAGTTTCTTAATTGGAGAGGGAAGGGTTTTCGCTGAGGTGAAAATGAAAAACGGGTGACCATCGAGAGATCTTGATTCGACGACAGGCTTTTTTGACTAATTCCTAGTGCGTCTAATCCCGTAAAACTGACTTCTCCTTCGGCCCACTTCAATTGTTGGTCGTGTTCAATCTGGGTTTGCGATAAACCGATATAGCCATTAAGTTTAACATGCGATTGTTGGAGTAGCTCTTGGATACTCGAAAACGCATTCAACTCATGGGTAGAAATTTGGGCATAATTAATTTTCCATGAGAAATCACCCACGGGACCGGCCGATGAGTTTGTCCAACTGAGTTCTCCTACGGCTTCTGACTCACGACTCTGACTTTCAAAAACTGCTCGAATCCCAGCCATTTCATTAATCCGTTGAGGGGTGAACTTCGCCCGGAATTGAATACCATCTAATTGAGGCAGGGAACCATCAACCCCAATGATATGCCCAGAGATTGAGCGATTTTGCTCCGAACCACTCATTTCAACCAAGATGTGTTTAATGCTGTAGTTTTTATAACTTAAATAATCGACCGCACTTTGTAAGGACCACTGATTGATTAGCCCCTTCTTATTAATTTGAATGCTACCGAATATCTCTAAGGTGCGTGCTTGGAAGTTCGCTGCACTCGTCGTGATCTCATGATTAGCTAATACCGCCTGGAGTTTAAGTTCCGCTCCGCCTGTAGCATCGCCATGAGCGTCCATTTGAATCGAGCCCCCACCAGCTTCTTTTGTGAGCGCCACTACATCTTCCAGGGTGCTCAAGTAACGCCGCGTCGACTGTGCGATTGTTTGCGTCGATGGCTCAGACTCTTTCAAGAGACTATTCTGAATGCTCAATAGGTTGAGTGGTAATTCACCCTCCAGTGAAATCACAAAATTACCACTGCGTGCCCGACAGGTGGGCGCGGTCAGCCAATTTCCTTTGCGCACTAAATCGACTCGAAGGTCTTCCAGCAAAAGATGCTTTTCGCCGATTTGTGAAATACTCGCTGGGCAAACTATTTTACCACCGCGTAGATTAAATCTTTGAGGTGAAATTTTTAAGAAAAATAAACTACTTGGTGAGATTTGAAATTCAACTCGCTCCGCCGTAAATACTTCACCGGTGATGCCTTCAACTTCCGCGGTCAGGTCATCCACTGCCAGTGAGAGATCGGGCTGGATCCATAAATTTCTCGCCTGAATTTTAACCCCCTTTTGTTCAATTTGATGGAGAATTAGTTGACTGATACTCTCTGGTAAACGAACGGGAATTTGATTATTCGCTACCCATAAAAGTAGTAATTGAAAGAGGAGTAAGAAAACTAAAATTACCGTCCCTAAACCACGGACACTTTTTTTAAATCGGCTGGTCGATTTATCGTCGTTCATCGACCGGTGCTATTTAACAGAGGAATGAGGATTTCGGCTAAAGTAGGGTCGAGGAGGAAACTATCGTCATCATTTTCATCACGCAATAATACGGCGGTGTTATTAAGAGGTTCAGTGCACCAGTAATTACGAAGTGATTCACTGGCTCCGGTCGACCCCGCCGCTGCTTGATCAGTGATTCTTAATAAATATTTCCATTCGCCTGCGCCGATATCACGCGTCGGAAATTCCGTTGCTTTGACTTGGGTGAGCGTACTGGCCAGTCGGCGGCTCGTGGCCGCATCGAGTCGACCCGTGCCCGCCCAGTTGCCGTCGGGCCCTAGGCGTGCTTCGCCGATAACCTTACCATCTTTGCGTTCTACAATGCGTAAGCCCATCACTTTTGTCCCCGTGGCTAATTCGTTAATCACTCGATTTCTCCAAAATTGTGGAGCGACGTTTTGATAAGCATTACGCAGGAGTGACACTTCACAAACCCCTGCAAAAGCTGCACCTTTTTGGTGTACGAGATAAGTTCCAGCCGGTTTATTTTCAGGTCCAGGATAAAATGAAATCGCTAGTTTTTCTCCACCGATTTCGATTTCAACTTTATGTAAAGGTTCTGCAGGTAGATTAGCCGCCGGGATTAACCAAGTTTGATTTAAAGTCTTTTCCCCTTCGCGTAAATTAATGGCGCGGAGCTGACTTAAGTCTGCTAAAAATTCTTTGATGAGTTGGTTATCACCTTCTCGACGCTTAATGGCGGTAGAACCGGGAACGACTGGAATTTCCCAGCGTGTGTCTTTTCCGGTCGATTCTAAACGGTGGAGAGTAATCGTGCGTCCGCCTGAGTTTAAACTAAATCCCGTAACGATTTCTGAATCGAAATCGACCGGACGGGTTGAGGTAAGAAGGGCTTTGGGATTGTACCATCCGCCCAAATCTTTGGTGTCGATGAGAAATACAGCGTCACTCTCTTCGAGTTTAGCCCAACACTGTGGCGTATTTGTTTTTCCACCGGGTTTACCAATCAATAAAACTTGGCGACGTGAGCTACCTTCTAAAGCGATGCGGATGACGGGCTCGGCTAAGCCCATGTCGTCGGACATTTTTTCCGCAAATTGTAGAACCCGAATATTAACTAAGTTTGAAAGGGCTTGGGTGATTCGCTCGGGATCAGCTAGGGTTTCAAAGGGAGCGGTAAAACGCCATTCCGCACCTTGGCCTCGCCGGCCGGGTCGTGCGCGTTCTTCGTAAGAAAGATTCGTCACCACGTCCGCGTTATCTATTTTTCGGCGGGTGGAAATCGCTCGGATTTCAAATTCCGCAACTTCAAAAACTTTATCCACACGATAAGTTTCGGGCTTCACTTCGATGGCGGCAGCCAGAGCGTCGCTGACTGGAATAATTTTTTGACTGTCGGATGTTAAAATAAACAAGCGGTGAGTCTCTTTGTTTTCGCCAATTTTAATTTCCTGCGTCTGGTTATTCTCGGTGATTGTTTTCAGTGTCCATCGTGCTTTTTCCAAGCCATAAGTCTCCAAGCTACTGCCATTAGATTTTACTTCCTTAACATTAAAACCTTTTTCACTATCGATAAAACGTAGTTCATCGATGATGCGTTGGACGGACCATAAATTTGCCGCCCATTTGTAGGGTGAGTTTACGTACCAAAAAGAGCCTTTCTTTTCTAAGGTAATTTTTGTTCCGTTGTCGGTAATTTCTAAACCAGTGATACCCGTGGAGAAAAGTAAGTTCTGACTCAGAGGAGCCACCGTATGGGTGATGCTCGTACGCCAGACCAAGCCAAACACGACGAGGTTGGCGATAAATAAGATAAGGGTGGAGCGGGCAATCCGCATAGAGCCTTAATTTCTGCGACGCCAAATAGAAATCGCAAGCCCGAGTGCTAAAACAATTACTGGAATGCAACCAAAGCGAAGGGCCAAAGCCCAAAAGTCTGCAGCGGTGGCGGTAATTTGATAGGCACTGGCAATACGAGGGGTAATGGATACGGCTCGATCGCGATCCGCCAACCAAGCAGCAGTTTGGATGATGAAGGCCTGGTTACCGCCTCGATTGATTTTTTGATTGGTAGCGATGTCGGATGATCCAATAACTACTAATCGACCCCCTGAACTGGTAGTGCCTTTGCGAATCCCAGCCGCTCGTTCAGCGGCCACCGCGACACTGAGTGGTCCAGGTTGATCGCGGTTGATATCATATTTGAATGGACGACGTTGATAGTCGGTTTCGCCCCATGAATTATCCGAACTAAAAATAAGTGGAGTAACCGAAAGGGTGCTATCCGGAGTACTGCCGTCATCAAACTTAACATTTCTGAAACGCGAGCCGATGATGGGCAAATCTTGCTCTTGGAGCACGCGCGTCAGCGCATTGGGCTTATCCACCAAGCGGCGAAGAACAATATCACCTTCGGCCGAACGTCCAGAGGGATCCTGTTCTTGTAGCTCGCAGTCGGGTGAAAAAATTGCCCAGTCACTTAAGATAGTATCGAGACCGTGCGCTCTGGCGGGTTCGAGCAGTGCTAAGACCCGACCATTTCTTTCGTATAAATAGGTTTTGATTAATTCTACTTCGAGTGGAGAAAACGCAATTTGCGGACCCATGATGAATAGCACGGAAGTGTCGCGCGGAATTTCCTTACTGGTGTTTAAGTCAAGCGCGCGCAGGGTAAAATTTCGATTTCGTAATTGCCGAGAAAGCTGCGACATCCCGCGTAACGGTGAAGAGTCTTCCAGTCCCAACTCCCCGTGTCCTTTAATGATATAGCCAATGGCAGGTCGTTCTTCGGTGACTTCTAGTAACGCTGAGGTAACCACGGACTCGCCTTTAAATAAGGCCTGATTGCTGGGGCTGATATCAACTAACTCAGCCGAACTAATATATTTTACGCGAGTACCGCAGAGAACAATTAAAACTGTATTGCGGGTAGGTGGGCCATTTTGTGCGGCTACATCCGATAGTAATTCCTGATTCAAGCCACTACTGATTTGGGTTACATTAAACCACTCATCGCCTTGTTTGCTCGATTCTAGTTTGTACGCCTCTAATAATTTTCCCAATTGCACGCGTAGGGTAACATCGTTCTCCGAAAAGTTATCATTTAGTACCAAGGCGCGCACCCAATTTTTATTTTTATTATTTCCGACCGGACTTTTCCGACTCGCCACTTTAATTGTTTCGACGGATTCGGCTGATAACGAGTGGCGTTGGTCCGCGGTTAAATCATAGCGAAAACGAAAGTCACTTTGTTCGGCTAAAAAATTCACCATCAGTGCCAGGCCTACCGCCAGAAGCGTTTGGGTTAATCGGTTCAATCTTCGGATCGGACGCACTACACTAAAATCATCACGAGGCTTACTCATTTTATTCTTGGCCCTCCACCGCTAAGATTGCCAAGCCCAGGCATAATAAATTTCCAGTAATATAAAGAACGAGTGGGCGCGAATCGATGACGCCCGCTGCAAAGTCTTGGAGGTGTCCGAATGTTCTTAAGTGTGAAGCCGGTTCGCGCAGCCAACCTAACCACGTCCAACTTTCAATCGGTAAAGATTCTAAGGCTCCACCCGCGGCGGTCAGGCCTAAAAGTGTGATGAAAGTGAGTAAGGCAGCGAGGGCTGAACTCCGCGTGAGGCAGCTGCATAAAATTCCGATAGCCACGTGGAGCAATCCGCTCATGAAAATAAAAGAAAGGGCACCAATGAGAACGCTCGGATCGCTGAGTCGCTGTTCATTTAACGAACCGAGCCGAAGATTCACCAGGATGGTGAAAGGAATAAACCCCAGCCAAAATATAACCCAGGTAATCCAGGCCGATAAAAATTTAGCCCAGACAATAGCCGCAATACTCGCGGGTGTAGTGAGCAGCGATGCGAGCGTGCCTGCCCGACGTTCTTCCGAAAAGCTACGCATCGTCAGCAGTGGCAAAATACAAAGTAAGGGTAGCCAGAATAATTTAAAAGTTCCTTCCACTGGTGTCCACGATTGGGGCGATCGACTGCACTCCAATAATGCGAACCAATATATGGTGCCCATGAGGGTTAAAAATAGTCCCGCCGTAGCCCAAGTACTCCAAGAATAAAGTGCCAGTTTTAGTTCGTGGAAAAGTAATGTCTTAAAGTGTCGCATCCTAGTTTTTTAATCCGTCGTGGGTGGTTCGTCGTGTAGCCGCTAAGAAAATATCTTCTAAGCCATAATGTTCTTCGGCTATTTCACGTAAAGAAACGCCAGCCTTAATTAAATGTGCTGCTAAATTTTCTCGGAGTGGTGATTGAGTGGGAATTGAAATTTGGTAACGAATCCAGCCCCCGTCTAAGTTTTCCTGAGTCTCAATTTTCGTCGCACTCTCAATTTGTAAGCAAATTTCTAAAAGTTGGGCGAGGGGAGTGTTGCTCGTGAGTTTAAAGACCGCGTTGGGTAACAGTTCGCGTCGCAAATCTTCGGTCTTACCTTGAGCTACTAAGCGCCCACGATTGATAATCACGACTTTGTCGCAGACCTGTTCGACTTCATGTAAAATATGACTCGAAATGAGAACGGCCATTTGCCCGCGCAGAGAACGAATCAAATCGCGAATCCCCAAAATTTGATGGGGATCTAAGCCGATCGTCGGTTCGTCTAAAATAATAACTTTAGGTTGAGCCAGCAGGGCATCGGCAATACCGACCCGTTGACGAAATCCTTTGGAGAGATGACCAATGAGTCGACCCTTGGCGCGGCGGATCAGGTCGCAATCCATCATCACTTTTTCTACGCGCGCTTGAACATTATTATTTTCTACGTTCTTAAGTTTCGCTCGCAGGGTTAAATATTCTTCGACGCGTAAATCATCCGGCAGTGGATTGTTTTCCGGCATGTAGGCCAAATGGCTTTTTGCCGCGGCGGGATTGAGTGAAACGGACTCTCCCCAGATGGTGGCCCGACCTGAGGTGCCTGCCATCGTACCCGCCAAAATTTTCATCGTCGTAGATTTGCCGGCACCATTCGGACCTAAAAATCCCACAATCTCACCCGGTGCTACGGTGAAGGATAAATCTTCGATTGCTGTTAGGGAACCGTATCGCTTGGTCAGTAATTCAGCCACCACGGCGGCAACGGGCTGCGTCGTGGGTTCAGTCATTTTATTTTCCTTTGGAGGGAATCGGATCCGGATTGAGCGGAGTCAATAAAGCAGGCTCAGAACGCACCAACCAAGTTTTGTCTTGGGCCCAAACGTGTGTGGCTTGCAGGCGTTTATCCATGAGGTTAATCCATTTGGCTGCGCTAGCATTATCACCGCGGGTTAGTGCTAAATTAGCTAAAACATACATCGCATAACCCTTCAAAGTTTCGGGAGCAGAATTATCTTCAGCCACACTGGCAATGATGGCTTCGGCGTTGGCTTGTCCTAATTCTTGGCGACTGAGTCCGGAAAAAAGTTTTGCTCTCGCCGCAATAGCATTAATTGCCGGAGTTTCATTGGCGGTGGCTGCGATGGCCGCTGCTTCATCGTAAGTTTTCGCTGCCTCCGTTAATTTATTTTTTCGGCGTAAGTCATCCGCTACTTCAATCAGCGCAATCGCCGCTAAAGGCTCTTTCGGGTGAGCCGCCGCGAAAGCTCGGCGCGCGGTTTCATCTTGGCAGGCGACATAGGACTCTCCCAACGCTTCGTGTTGGGCCTCTTTCCAAAAATAAAAAGCTAAGAATGCCAGCACTCCTACGACGACGGATGTGATGGATCGAATGATGACCGTTTTATTTCTTTCCCAAAATAGCCAGAGGCGATCCTCGGCGTCGGCGTTGGCAAAATCTTCATCTACGACGACCAAATTACGGTCGTCATCGGCTTTGGTGCGCTTGGGTGGACGGTTTTCAGACATGTAAATAACCCTTAACATTGCACGGTCAGTGTCAACCCCCGCCTCCCCCTCAAATTGGCTTGTTGCCTATGCTAAGACTGCCAATGATGCAGATAATTATGAATGCTACTAATACTGTCATTGCGGCTTTAAAGTCCGCACAGTCCGAGGGCCAAATTTCTGTAGTTACTTTTAATAATGCTACCCGCTGGTTAGAAACTAAACACCTGCCTTCGGCCATTAACGAGAGTTTGACTGATTTAATCGAAAAATCCGCATGGGCCGAAATCGAGGATCGTTTTTATAAGGGAATTGCTTTCGGTACCGGCGGAATGAGGGGTCGTACGGTTGGTCGTATTAGTGCGTCTAATGAAATGGATCCGAACGGCCAGCCCATCCGCGCCGCGGTGGGGTCCGCCTGCTTAAACGATGTTAATATTTTAAGAGCAGGTTTGGGTTTATGGAAACACGTTTCCGCCAATCAAGCAAAGCCACGTTTAGTGATTGCCCATGATGTCCGTCACTTTTCCAAACACTTTGCCGAGCTCCTCGCGTCGGCCTGGATTAAATTAGGCGGTGAAGCCTTTCTTTTTTCCGGTCCCCGATCGACCCCTCAACTGAGTTTCACCCTGCGTCATTTAGAGGCGCATGCTGGAGTAGTCATCACGGCGAGTCATAATCCCTCGCACGATAATGGATTTAAATGTTACTTGCACGATGGAGCCCAAGTGACTCCTCCCGCCGATACCGCGATTGTTGATTTAGTTGGAAAAATCGAAGTCGCTGAAGTGATTCCCTTTTTAGAAATCAATTTGAACGGCGTGCAGTCCGTTACTCAAGTGATCGAAGAAGCGTATTTAAACCGATTAGTAAAAAGTGTGATTGACCCCGAAATTATGGGTCGGCATGCACCGAGCGTCGTTTTCACTAATCTCCACGGCACCGGAGATGTGATGGTGATTCCAGCCCTGCGCCGCTTGGGGATTGATCCGCACGTGGTCGAAGAACAGCGCGAGCATGACGGACGTTTTCCGACCGTCCCTTCACCCAATCCAGAAAATCCTGCAGCCTATGTTCTCGCTTTAAAATTAGCGACTGAACTCAACGCCGATATTGTCTTAGCTACGGATCCCGACGCTGATCGCGTCGGTGTCGCCTGCCGCCAAGCCCCCGATAGCTATCGCCTACTCACCGGAAATGAAGTCGCCGCACTCCTAACCGAATTTAGAATATCTGTTTTAAAAGATAATGGAATTATTCCCGCCACTGGTTCACCTTCTGCGGTAGTTGTTAAATCACTGGTGACCACGCCCCTCGTAGAAAAAATCTGCAACCGACATGGCGTCCGTTGTCTCGAAACCCTTGTCGGCTTTAAGTGGATCGGGCGTAAATTAGAAAAATGGTCGAAGAAGAT
Source organism: Opitutia bacterium (assembly GCA_037138415.1). Lineage (GTDB taxonomy): Bacteria > Verrucomicrobiota > Verrucomicrobiia > Opitutales > UBA953 > UBA953. The sequence goes on from JBAXIK010000009.1 coordinate 13,494, forward strand.
TTCGGAAAGTGGCGCTGCCGATTTCTATAATCTGCCACTGAATCGACGCGCGCCGCTCGCCCTTCGCAATGGAAATTTCTTTATATTGGGCGCTGAAGAGAGTTATGGATATCTTGGTGACGACGCTGTGCGTGATAAAGATGCGAATGGTGCGGTGATGATGCTTTGCGAATACGCTGCGATTCTTCGCTCTCGTGGCAGAACCCTGCTCGATGCATTAGATGCCTTACATTTAGCCTACGGAGCGCACGTTGAGGATTTATTAAATATTTCGTTCGAGGGTGCCGAGGGGGCCGCTGCGATTCGTCGCATTGTCAGTTCATGGCGCAACAACCCACCTAAAGAAATCGATGGCGTCAAAGTAACGAAGATCACAGATTATGATCAAGATAAGGTGATGGATAGTGAAGGTGAACAAGTTCCACGCGAAGAATTTATCATGGCCGAACTAGCCGATGGTTCACGTATTGCCGTGCGTGCCTCAGGCACCGAACCGAAGGTAAAGTTTTATACCTTTACCTCGGCCAAAACTGAAGATGCTGACGATTTAAAATCCGCCCGAGCTCGTGCCAAAAAACAAGCTTTGTCTTTACGAACATGGTTAGAAGCCGATGCTCAAAAACGTGCCAAAACTAAATAAAATGAAATCATTACCAATCCTTGCTTTAGTATTTTTAGTAGGCTGTGCTATTCCCGCCAACGACCCATCATTCCGTGCAGAAAAGACTCCTACCGCCGCAGTCTTAGCGGGAGAAAAATCCGGCGAAGGTGAATTAAGCCAAAGAGTTAAGCAGGCTAACGAAAAGAATGATCAGCGTTTGAAAGACGGTGACTGGCGTGCGATTAAGCCAGCGGTCGGCCCTCAGCCTTAAATTGCCCCGCCACTGCGGAAAATCTTGGCCGCTAATTCTTCTGGAACCTCTTCGGTGCTCTTTGCGCTGCCGATTCCCTGCATTAAAATAAAACGTAATTTCCCTGAACGAACTTTTTTATCCCGCTTCATCGCTGCTAATAATAGTTCAAGTGGCAGGGGAGAACGTAAATGGGTGGGCAGACTGTAAGCCGCCAAAGTTTTTTCTACCGCAACACCTTCGTCGGCCGTACACTGACCCATCTCTGCGGATAAGCGGGCGGCCATGACGAGGCCGATGGCCACCGCCTCGCCGTGTAAGTAAGTTCCATACCCAGCCACTGCTTCAATCGCATGACCGAAGGTGTGACCTAAATTAAGTAACGCTCGGCCGCCTTCTTTTTTCGTTTCGAATTCATCATCGCTGACCACCGAGGCTTTAATTTCTACGCAGCGACGAATCACGGCGGGAAGTTGTGGACTCTGCCAATTCAGGGGTGCGAGCGACTGCAGATCATGAAAGAGTTTTTTGTCCGCAATCAGTCCATGTTTAATGACTTCCGCCATCCCTGCCGCAAATTCGCGCGCGGGCAGGGTAGATAAAAGTGAAGTGTCGGCGTAGACTGCTAGGGGTTGGTGGAAGCTGCCGACTAGGTTTTTTCCAGCTGTTAAATTAATTCCTGTTTTACCGCCCACTGAACTATCCACCATGGCTAAAAGTGTCGTTGGAACTTGGATACATTCAATACCCCGTTGGTAAGTGGCCGCGGTAAATCCTGCTAAATCGCCGATGACTCCGCCTCCGATTGCGAAAACGGTACCATCGCGAGCGATGCCCTGAGCCGCTAGGAAATTCCAGAGTCTCAATAATTCCTCCGCTGATTTCGCTTTTTCGCCATCCACCTGAGTGATGATTATCGGCATCACTGCAGAAATTTTCTTAATTAAATCAGGCTGAGCCTGGGCAATAGCCGGTGAAGTTATGGCTACACACTTTTTATTTTTCTGCAGATGACTTTGGGCGGTGAGTAGAACTTCCGACCATACACCAGCACCAATTCGTACAGGGTATGAATGTCGAGCGAGTTGAACTTGTACACTTTCCACGGTCATGAATTAAATCTGAGTTATTGAATCGTTGCTGGCAAGCCAACCTATACTTCTAGCCCGACCACCGACCTCGCATAGGCCTTTTTATCGAACGGCACGAGATCTTCGCTGGTCTCACCTAAACCAATAAATCTGACGGGAATACCTAGCTCGCGCACAATGGCAACTAAGGCGCCCCCTTTGGCTGAGCCATCAAGTTTGGTCACAATAATTCCCGTTAGCTGCACGGCCTCATGAAAAACTTTCGCTTGTTCGAGTGAATTCGCACCGAGAGAACCATCGACCACTAACCATTTTTCATGCGGTGCACCGGGCAGGGCTTTATCCGTCACCCGGACGACTTTTCTAAGTTCCTCTAAGAGATGTGTCTTGGTGTGTAGTCTTCCTGCGGTATCTAAAATAACAAAATCTAAACCTCGGGCTACTCCGGCTTTAATCGCATCAAAAGCAATCGCTGCGGGATCAGCTCCCGCGGCACCGCTCACAATTTCTGCTCCTGTTTTTTCTGCCCAGGAAGCGAGCTGTTCGCTCGCGGCAGCACGGAAGGTATCGCAGGCACCAAGAATACAACGCTGACCATTTTTTTGCCAGCGTGCGACCAGCTTGGCTGCGGTGGTCGTTTTGCCCGCCCCATTAATGCCCAGAAGCATAATGACTGCAGGTTTTTGTGACGGCAGATTCCACTCTCCACATTTTTCTAAAACATTTTCGATCACTTTTGCGGCAGCTTCAGCCGGACCCGCCTGACGTAACTCCGCATTATTTTTCCAAGCATTTTTAGCAGCTTGTACCGCTTCTTCAGTCGTTGTTACGCCAAAGTCTCCGGCAATCAAGAGCTCGCGTAATTTCTCGACGGACGATTCATCCATCGGCCGTGCAAAAAGATTAGTGAGCGCGGCGGTGGTACGATTAAGACCAGCTTTGAGTTTCTCGAAAAAACCACCGCTCATTTTTAAGCTCCTTCTGCTTTGCGTGGATCGCGTCCAATTTCACCTTTATAGCGATCAAGAATACCATTCACAAAACGCTTGGATTCATCGGTCGAAAAACTCTTTGCGAGGTCAACGGCTTCGTTGATCGTCACAATCGGTGGAATATCGGTTCGGCGCATCAGCTCAAAAATACCCAATCGAAGAATCGCTAAATCAACTTTAGCAATACGCTCAAAAGACCAATTTTCAGTGAAGCGCTTCACTACTTCATCGATGAGATCGATATCTTTAATGACGCCGTGAATGAGTTCTTCCGCAAAAGAGTAATAGTCGCGTGGTTGTTCTTGTTCGCTGAAAAAATCAAAGAGGGCAGTTACTAAATCGCCGTGTCGTTGTGATTCCCAGGAATAAAGAAACTGCATCGCCGCGACACGACTATCGTGACGACGATTCCGTTTTTGGGGTGCCGCGGGGGTCTTTTCTGCTTCAGGATTTTCCACGTTAATTTTTGGCAAAGGGTTCATCTAGGTCTTCAAGTGTATCGAGTCTTTCTCCTAAGGTTTGGCGATGTTGTGCCATGACCAACGCGGCCTGCGCAAACTCGGTTCCACGATCGAGCGAACCGATACAGCGTTGTTCGGCTTGGGCTCGATTATTCGTAACCACAATACCGTTAATTACGGGAACTTCGGTGCGAATGGCGACTTCTTGAAGGGCGATGGCCGTAGATTGTCCAATAATTTCGTGGTGCGGGGTATCTCCGGCGATGACGACGCCTAAAACAATCACGCAGTCGAACTCACTCGATGACGCTGTCATATTGGCGATATAAGGCAGCTCGCCTGAACCAGGAACGCGCAACACACGAATATTTTGTGGGGCGACTTGGGCCTGAGTTAAGGTCGCCACCGTCTTCTGCAATAAAGCTTCAACCAAATCTTGGTTGTAACTTGCTGCAACGATACTGAAAACAAATTTGGCTCCCGAGATGTTGGGCGATGATGGTTTGTCTTGGCTCATGTGCAGGAAGAACGAAAGGCTGATGCAACAACTTAAGTTATTACGTTCAAGCGGAAACGCTTAACAAAAATTAAAAGGGCACTTGTTCGACGATTTCTAGCCCATAACCGCTCAGCCCGACTACTTTTCGGGGGTTATTGGTAATCAAACGGATTTGCTTAAGTCCAATATGTGAAAGTATTTGTGCTCCGATTCCGTAATCACGCGCATCCATTGCATGGAGCCGAATGCCTTCATTGTCCGCTTTCACTCCACCAAAAGGTTGAGCGACGTGAACGATGACTCCGGCTCCGGCCTTAGCCACGGCAGCAAAACTTGCGTTAAGCGAATTACCTTCACCAAATGACAAGCCATGAAATAAATCACCTAATAAGTTTTCACGTTGGACGCGTACGAGGGTGGGCGAATTTTTCGGCTGACCGAGAACGAAGGCTAGGTGTTGGCGACCATCGGGCAGTGAACGATAAACACGTAGTTCAAATTGTCCCCATTTCGATTTAAAAGGGCTCGTCGCAATTAACTCTACTAATTTTTCGCTGCGGTGACGGTACTCAATGAGTTGCGCGATTGAAATCATGCGCAGATTAAATTTCTTTTTTAATTCAATGAGTTCAGGTAACCGAGCCATCGAGCCATCTTCGTTGAGAATTTCGCAAATCACTCCGCTCGGGTGCAGTCCAGCTAAAGAGGCTAAGTCAACTGCTGCTTCGGTATGACCCGCGCGTTGTAATACGCCGCCTGGGCGAGCCATGAGTGGAAAAATATGTCCGGGTTGAACTAAGTGTTCGGGCTGTGAATGCGGATCGGCTAAAATAGAAATCGTTTTCGCGCGATCGTAAGCACTGATGCCGGTTGAGATTCCCTCGGCGGCATCGACTGCAACCGCAAAAGCTGTGCGTTGGGATTCACGATTTTCTGGAACCATCTGCGAGATGCCGAGACGTTTGAGTTGGTGTTCGAGCGTTGGGACGCAAATGAGACCACGACCGTGACGAATCATCATATTGACCGCTTCGGGTGTGACCTTGGAAGCGGCCATCACGAAGTCGCCTTCGTTTTCTCGGTTCTCATCATCCGTGACAATAACCAGTTTGCCCGCAGTAATATCTGCGAGGGCATCCTCGATGGTATCAAAAGGCTGGCTCATGAAATCGTCAGTAGTTGCAACTTGTCGGCTATGGGTGGGGGTGCAAGCGAGGATATACTTTCACCCTCAATTTATTATTCGTACGTCAATTGCACCGTCATTTTACCATCGTTACTTGGGGTGAATCGAACCCAGTAGGCATTGAGCCATTCCGGTAATTGTACTTCAAGTGTCTGATGAGGTATTAAATTAAATGTCTCGTAAAAGCTGAACCGTCCATCACCCGCGACATCACATTCCATGATGACCGCGTTATTAGTATCACTGTGATTTTCTAAGGTAATTTTTTTCTTATCATATCCAGTCATAATATACGGATCAGAAGGCTCGTTCGCTTTGACTAAGGAATTTTTCCAAGGACCGCCGTGACCACGAGGTTTGCCGAGCTTCCAAAGATCATCTGCGGCACCGACCCAAACAGCGGCTTGGTTGTCGGCTGAACGAATAATATGACGATTATTTTTTTCTGCCGATGGATTTATTCCACTGAGAACTAAAAGTCCGCGATAAGAACAATAATCATGAATCGCTAAATCGCTGGTTGCAATGGGTCTCATCCTAATCGCTCCCATCGCATTCAACGCAGGCAATTCGTAAAAAGTGCCATGGGCTTGAAGTAGGTCGCGTTCAGTGCAAACTTCGCGTACCTTACGCAGTGAAGATTTTGCTAATAAGTTATTTTGGTTAATTTCAGCGGAGCGAGGAAGTCGCCAGCGTTGTCCATTCTCCGTAAAAATCACTGATGCTTCATCGCATGTAATTCCGCCATTGGGAATTGTCGCACCTTGTTTAACTTTTTCTAAATTCACTTGATCTGAGGGCACTAACTGCATGTCAGCATTCAATTCGTAAAGTGAAAGGATTTTTGTTTCTCCGTTTTTGATTTCACTACTGAGCACATCGAGTGTGCTTCCACGTGTTAAAAGAAAAGCCCCCTTTGATGTTTCGTTATTAGCCTGAGATAATCCAGTAAAGATTGGGTCTGTATCGGCAGTGCGATTGTCTTGGTTGGCGTACTGGAAGGTAGCTGAGATTGTTGCTACATCGCGTTGAGTTTTAATCCGTAGCCAAATTCCTTCAAGACTAGTAGAGAAGTTAAACCAGTAAGACTTGGTTTCTGCTGGTAGGGTAATTTCTCTCCAGGTCGACCATTCATTATTTCCCTTCGAGTCTATTTCGATTGTGAAGACAGTAGTTGCCACTCCATCGTGCTCGAGGTGTAAAGCGCGTTTCGTAAAACCTGAAAGTAAAAATGGATCGGAAGGAGTTTGAGCTTTTACCGATTCATTTAACCAAACGCTACCGTGACCCAACACGGGTCCCAAGTGGTCAGGTTTATCCAATGACGTGAACCAGAGATTAGATTGCGACTGTCCGGGTCCCGCCAGTTTTCCTTTAGCTTCACGTTTATTCAAAAACTCAGATTTAGCAGTATCATCACATCCGAAAACGAGGCGATCATTCCAACGCGTAAAATCACCAATGACTTTAAGGTAAGTTGAGCGTGGATAAATTCCCGCAGAATTTTTGACGGAAAATGTTTCCGGGAAATTCCAGAACATCCCGTGCATGGTCATGAGACGTGAACCCGCTTCACCTGTATCGCGAATACGGGGCCATTCGGTATTCCATCCGTGAGCTCCGTCGTAAGTGTGACTCGCCTTAGGTAGGCGATACGAATTCCACTTCCCATTTTCTTTCACCATTAAAATGACCGAACGATAATCCCACCCGATGGTCCAAATGGGATCAGTTGCTGGATTTGCATTCCCTTTAATTCCACCAGGTCCAGTGACCTCGGTGAATTGATTGCGTCGCAAGAGTTGCCAATTACCCGACCCATTCCATTCGCCGACTGCACCGCTATCAATGTTAGGATTTTTTAGGGCTGCTGGACTATCTTCACCATTGTTCGCAATGACGACAACACCTTGACCGGAATAAAGTCCCTTGCCGTGATAACCAGGAAGGGTCGATTGAAGTGTTGCTGGATTTTTTTCATCAGTCTGTCCAGGCTTTGGCGTATTTTTTATTTCTTTAATCAGACCCTTCACTGCTAAAGTGTGTACATTCACTTCCAAGAGCCCGTCCTCCATCGTTGCAAAATAAATTTTACTTTCGGGGTCAGTTAAGTGTCGTGCATTGCCCGTTAATCTCCCCGGCATGAGTTTCGGTGAGATGACTCGCACATTCCGTTCAGCGTCGATAAAGTAAGGGCCAATAATGAGTTGTTTAGACTCTTCGTGAATCATGCGGTTGGCGGGAGTTCCACCCACGCTTTCGGGTCGGGTGATTAATTCTAATGACGGTGTAATTTCGTAGAGTTTATCGCTCGAACCATAAGGGCAGTGAGGTCCGTATGTGATGACCCAAAGTCGATCCGCCCAAGCCACCACCGCGCCCGTTCCGCATTCACCTTCATTATTAAAATAAGCTAAACTCGGATAGATACCCGACCACTCTTGAGGCGCGGCAAATCCGTTGACGCTCAAGATTGAAAATAAAATTAAACAAACCCGAAACATACTAGAATGATTTATTCCATATCACTTAATTAATAAATAAAATAATCCAGCTTACTACGATGAGGGCAGGAACACCGAATAGTTTAATGACGCTTTTTGATTCCGCTTGGACAAGAAAACATCCGATTAAAATCAAAGCACAGAGGGGTCCACTCGCAGGCCATCGGGGACTTCCTTGCAGATTAAGTCCAGGAATACGGGCGAATAATTCGGCAATGGCTGTCATTATATTTAAAATGATAACTCCCGCTCCATTAATCCACTGAGCTAAGGACAGAAGTTTTTCCCAAGGATAAAAAAACAAAGATATCATTCCGCATACGAGCGGAATTTCTGAAAGCGGAACTAAAATTAAATTTACGATAATTCCGCCAAGACTCGCATTTTGAAAATAGGTCAGGGTGAGTGGCAGTCCTGCGATGGTCGCTGCCGCGGATATACATAGGCCTGAAATCAAAAACTTCCTCATCTTCCATCTTCCTCGTTGTGACCAAGTTTGGCTTTTAGCGGGAATTAATTTTTCTTCGGTGGTGGGCTGATTGAGTATTTGGGCGGCGGGAGCTCCGACTAAAATAATCGCCACCACGGCCACATAACTTAACTGAAATCCTGGATCATTAATCGCTTCGGGTTGAAGGATGAGTGTAAAGGCGCAGGCGAGAGCAAGGGATTGTAAGGTCGAGGTGGATCGCTCGCTGACTTGTCCCACCCAAATAAACGTCGCCATAATCCAAGCTCGAGTAGAGGAGGGTGAGACTCCGGTCACTTCTACATAAAGCCAAAGCAGACTTAAGATAATCACCCCCAAGGGTTTTTCGGGGAGATGTAGTTTTCGAATAAACCAGAGCATCCCTGCCGCCATGCCTGCGATATGTAATCCGCTAATCGCAAACAAATGAAGCGTGCCCGTTTGAGTAAATGCCACTTTGGCATCGGGCGGCAAAAGCGCTGTGCGTCCTAAAAGTGTTGCTGACAAAAGCGCGCCTCCATCGGCATCTTCCCACGGTAAGGTGCTCAACCAACGTTCTAATTTTATTTGGGTTCGTTGACACCACACGGCAAAATCCGTTGGCCTTTCTAATAGTCCGATAATTTTTCCGTTACCGAGTTTAAGCGTCGCCCCCTGCGATTTCACCCATGCATCATAACCCTGCGGATTTTCATCAATCGCCGAAATCCATCCGCTCATTTTTAATTCGCATCCTTGGGCTGGCGTGCCGCCTTTGACCGACATTGCAATCCGCCGACGAAAAAAATCACCTTTATCGGTAATCATTCCTAATCCCGTCCAGCCACTGCCTTCGCGATTAGTATTAGCATGTTCAATCGCAATAGAGAGTTCAGTTAATTTTTCTTCGACCTGAATAAAATTTTGCGGCGGGAGTTTTACCTGATGCCAGGCCGCTCCTAACAAAATACCCACGACTACGAGTGCGATCTGACTTTGCTGGGCGTTACGGATTTTTAACCAGAGCCAGCCAAGAAAAAATAAACTTAAAATTAATAATATAAAAACTGGAACGGGATAAAAACTATCTAAACTCTCACCCAAAAGAATGGGCAGAGCTAGCCACAGTGCCGGGCAGTGTCTAAAACGAGAGGGCTTTAGTTCGTCGTCGTATTCCAGGGAGTGGGGCCGTTCCATAAACGGAGGCCTTCGCTGCCGATATTATTTCGTGCGACCTCCTCCCTTAGCCAATCCCAGCGACTCTCTTTGACGAGAGCAGGAGATTGAAGCATTTGCCTTAGTGGAAAAACAACAAAACTTCGCTCGCTCCAACGCGGGTGGGGGAGTGTGAGATTTGTGGATTGAAAAACCTCCCGCTCACAAAATAAGAGATCGATATCGATGGTCCGCGGTCCGTCTTTAATAGTACGCACTCGTCCTAGATCCGACTCAATCTTGGCGGTTGCACCAAGGAGGGATTCGGCATTTTCTTTGTAAGTTATTGCTATACAAATATTTAAAAAACTTGGCTGTTCGGTGTAGCCAACCGGATCTGAGTCAAAAGCCTGGGAAATGGACAATAACTGGACGCCGGGAATTTGGCCGATTTTTTGAATAGCTTGGCTAATAAAATTAGCCCGATTCCCAATATTACTGCCCAATCCGAGAAGGAATTGGCGCTCAACCATTTTAGATGCGCTCGCGGCGGATTTTAACAGAAATGGCCTCAAAATCAGCGGCTACCGGTGCGAAAGGTTTGGTAACTTCGACGGTCACGGCCTTAACCACGGGAAATGTTCCGAGTAAATGTGCGGCTATTTGTTGAGCGAGGGTTTCGATAAGATAGACGGGCTTTCCAGTAAGTTGAGCCTCTACGGTACGGATAACTTCTGCATAATTTACAGTGAGTTTTAAATCATCACTGGCTGCAGCGGGTCGGGTGTCCACTTCGAGATCGACCGACACCATAAAACGTTGGCCTAGGCGCTTTTCCTCGGGGAGGGCGCCATGGTGTCCGAAAGACCTGATTCCACTGATTCTTATAATATCCACACCCCTAGTGATGTCAGCTTAGTCACCCCGTGCAAGAGTTTCTCTAAAATGTTTAAACTCCCCACTTGACCCCCCTTTGACGAGTAGATGACTCTTTGCGTTAAATTATGCCAAAGAGGACCGATATCAAAACCATCCTCATCATCGGCTCCGGCCCTATTATCATAGGCCAAGCCTGTGAATTTGATTATTCAGGAACGCAGGCTTGTAAGGCTCTGCGCGAAGAGGGTTACAAAGTTATTTTAGTTAATTCAAATCCGGCGACGATCATGACGGATCCCGAAACCGCGGATGTCACCTATATCGAGCCACTCACGGTTGAATCGGTAGAAAGAATTATCGCGAAAGAAAAACCGGACGCACTTCTTCCCACCCTGGGTGGACAGACGGCATTAAATCTTTCGCTCAAACTCGCTCGCACGGGCGTGCTTGCGAAATACGGTGTCGAATTAATCGGTGCAAAAGAAGATGCGATTGAGCGTGGCGAAGATCGCGAAATATTCAAAAAGTTGATGTTGGAAATCGGACTCGATGTCCCACGCTCACGCGTTATCAAAAATTTAGAAGAGGCTCGCGAAACCGTTGAGCAAATCGGCGGACAGTTTCCAGTTATTATTCGTCCCTCTTACACCCTCGGTGGAACAGGTGGCGGTATTGCTTATAATCGCGAGGAGTATGAGCAAATGGTCCAAGGCGGTTTAGACGCTTCGCCCGTGCACGAAGTGCTCGTAGAAGAATGTTTATTGGGTTGGAAAGAATACGAAATGGAAGTGATGCGAGATCACAAAGATCAATGCGTCATCATTTGCTCGATCGAAAATTTTGATCCGATGGGCGTCCACACGGGCGACTCAATCACCGTAGCTCCAGCCCTTACTTTAACCGATAAAGAGTATCAATTAATGCGCGATGCCTCGTTCGCAGTGATTCGTGCCGTCGGCGTTGAAACGGGTGGTTCCAATATTCAATTCTCCGTTAATCCAGCGAACGGTCGCATGATTGTCATCGAGATGAACCCGCGTGTTTCTCGTTCGTCCGCACTGGCGTCAAAAGCTACTGGATTCCCCATTGCAAAAATCGCTGCGAAATTGGCCGTGGGTTATTCGCTCGATGAACTGAAGAATGATATCACGAAATCGACCACGGCGTGTTTCGAACCGACCATTGATTACGTTGTTACCAAGATTCCTCGTTTCACTTTCGAAAAATTTGTTGGTGCTGATACGACATTAACTTCCGCGATGAAGTCGGTCGGTGAAGCGATGGCTATTGGACGCACCTTCAAAGAATCTTTCCAAAAAGCCCTACGTTCACTCGAAATTGGTGCATGGGGTCTGGGTTGTGGTGGTAAGATGGGCGATGACGCCATTCGCGATCATATTGAAATACGCGCCCGTCTGGCTCGCCCCAATCCTGAGCGTCCTTTCTATATTCGTTATGCGATGTTAGCGGGGATGACGGAAGTGGAGATTTTTGAAGCCTCTAAAATCGATCCCTGGTTTTTACGTCAGCTCCGTGGAATTGTTGATATTGAATTAGCGCTTAAGGCTGCCGGTAAAAATGTCGGTATCGATTTATTGCGGCAGGCTAAAGAAGCCGGGTTCGCGGATCGCCAAATTGCTTTTGCGACAGGTTTAAAGTCCGCTGACGTTTACACTAAGCGTAACGACGCGGGCATTCGCACAGTCTTCCGTCTGGTCGATACTTGTGCAGCGGAGTTCGAATCTTTCACCCCTTATTTTTATTCCTCTTATGGTGATGAGTCGGAAGTTAAACCTTCGGATAAAAAGAAGGTCATGATTTTAGGCGGTGGTCCTAATCGTATCGGTCAAGGTATTGAATTCGACTACTGTTGCGTGCACGCATCGTACGCCTTACGTGCCGCGGGCTACGAAACGGTGATGGTGAATTCCAATCCCGAAACGGTTTCGACCGACTACGATACTTCCGACCGTTTATACTTTGAGCCACTGACGCTTGAAGATATTTTAGAGATCTATCGCACCGAAAAATGTGTTGGTGTGATTGTACAATTCGGTGGTCAAACTCCTTTGAACCTAGCGGCCGATCTCGAAGCTCATGGAGTTAAGATTGTGGGAACTTCGCCCTCGAGCATCGCCCTCGCTGAAGACCGTCAGTTGTTTAAAGATATTTTAATAGAACTCAATATTCGTCAGCCCGTGAACAAGACCGCTTTATCACCTGACGAAGCTTACACGTTGGCGGACCAAATTGGTTTCCCGATTTTACTCCGTCCCTCCTTCGTTCTCGGTGGTCGCGGTATGTTTATCGTGTACGGAATGGATGAATTAAAATCCGTCGTGCGTGAATCCTTTGACGTAGCTCCAGGTAAACCGGTCTTGCTCGATAAATTCTTAGAAGATGCGATTGAGTTGGATGTAGATGCTATTTCTGACGGTGAAATGACCGTGATTGGTGGGATGTTGGAACACGTGGAGCACGCGGGTGTACACTCCGGCGATGCTGGAATGGTTTTACCTCCCCACACCCTAAGCCCTGCTATTATTGAGGAAGTTCGCCGTATCACACACGCCCTCGCCAAACGACTCGGAGTGGTGGGTCTGATGAATATCCAATTCGCGATTAAAGATAACACGGTGTTTATGTTAGAAGTAAATCCACGTGCCTCGCGAACCATACCTTTTGTCTCTAAGGCGATTGGAGTACCTCTCGCGAAATTAGCCTCGCTGTGCATGTTGGGCGCGAAACTGAAAGATCTTGGTTTCACTCGCGAGATTCGTCCGCCTTATTGGTCCGTTAAAGAATCTGTTTTCCCATTCAGCCGTTTCCCTGGTGCGCCTATTGCCTTATCTCCTGAAATGCGTTCGACGGGTGAGGTCATGGGTGTGGATGATGATTTGGGAATGGCTTATGCTAAAGCGCAGATGGCCGCGCACCCAGCTTTACCTGTTGCCGGAAATGTTTTCATTTCGGTTAAAGATCGCGATAAAGATGGTGCCGTAGCAATCGCGCGCGATTTAGCATCACTCGGATTTAATATTTATTCTACCAGTGGAACCGCCGCGGCGATTGAAGCTGCGGGTGTGAAAATTACCAAACTCGGAAAAATCTCTGAAGGATCTCGTCCGAATGTTTTAGACCTTCTGAAAAATAATCAGTTACAAATGATTGTGAATACGGCGGCGGGAATGTTGCCGCGTAAAGATGAAAACTCCATGCGTGCTGAAGCGGTTTTACGTGGGGTCTATATGGCCTCGACGCTGAACGCTGCGCGCGCTGCAGTTTTGGGTATTCGCTCATTAAAAGTGCGTCCCTTGACGGTGAATTCTTTACAGGAACACGCAAAGGTGCTTCCCCTTAAAGGTTAATTTCGATACAAAATTTTTATCCATGAAACTCCCCACCCTCGCCTTGATGGCTTTTGCTGTCGCTTCACTTCATGCCGCCGACCCAGCACCAGCCACAGCTGAGCAGGCGAGTGTGACTCCACCTTCTACCCAAACTCCCGTGAAAGAACTAACCCCTGAACAACAAAAACAAGCCTTCTTCTTGCAAGGCTTCATCCTCGCTAGTCGCTCCGAGTGGGCTGGTGTGGTGAATGAACTCGACCTCAATGAGTCCGAGTTGAATTCGCTCTTGGATGGTATGCGCGCCGCACTCAAGCGCGAGAAGCCTTCCTTCGATGCCAAAGAAATTATTCCTGGCGCCGAGAAATTATTCAACGAACGCATTGCAGCTAAAACAAAACGCTTAGCAGGAAAGAATGACGAATTTCTGGCCAAGATTGATGCTGATAAATCAGTCACTAAAACCGCTTCAGGCCTTCGCTATAAAATCGTCACTCCAGGAACTGATCCAAAACCATCCGCTACCAGTTTAGTGAAGTGCTTGTATACGGGTAAACTTGTTGATGGTACCGTTTTTGATTCCACCTCAACCCGCGGTAATGAGCCTACCGAATTCCCGTTAAACGGAGTGATTCCAGCATGGACCGAAGGCGTTCAATTAATCGGTAAAGGCGGAAAGATTCTTATCTATGCTCCTGCTAACTTAGCTTACGGCGAACAAGGCCAAGGACCTATTCCCGGAAACTCGGTTTTAGAGTTCGAAGTTGAATTAGTAGAATTTAAATAATTCCACGAGAATTTGATAAAAAGGGCGCACCCCGGTGCGCCTTTTTCTTTTGGTTTTTTGCCGACTCTCTAATAAGGTAGGTATAATATTTAACACTGAATCATGAAATCGTTTTTCAATTTATGCAGTTTGGGTTTTTTATTTTCATGGTGCTCGGCCGAACCCTTAAAAGAAATATTAGTTTGGGACGGAGTAGCTCCGCTGGAAACTCTGAAACCTCAGTCGGGTGCTGATCCGCGTGGAGTAGTAAGTACTGAAGGTCGTCGCTCGGACGTTTTTAGCCCCACCTTCGTACCGTGGCCCGCCACTCGACCTAATTCTCCCGTCGTGATTGTTTGTCCAGGCGGCGGCTATAACAAACTCGCCGAACAACATGAAGGTGTCGCTGTAGCAAAAAGATTAAATGATTTAGGATGTACTGCCTTAGTATTGCGATACCGCGTGCCTCGTCGCTCCGAGAATACTCCCTGGGTTCAGCCCTTATTAGATTTACGGAAAACTTTAGAAATCGCTCGCGCTAGAGCTGGGGAGTGGAACGGTGATGCTAAAAATATTGGAGTCATTGGTTTTTCTGCGGGAGGAAATTTAGCGGCGCGACTCGCCTACGCACCTGCTGAACCTAATGCCGATCGGCCAGACTTCGTTGCGTTGATTTATCCTGCCTATTTATTTGTTAAAGATGAACCCAACAGTGTTTTACGAGAGGGACCAGAGGGTGTGGTGCCAACCACAGAAATAAAAAAACTCGCTCCAGCATTTTTCGCACACAGCGCTGATGATCCTTATCCAGCTGAAGCTTCAGAGAAGATGGGAGCCTTACTTAAATCTATAGGGGCGAAGGTAGAAGTTCATGTATGGGCGGGCGGAGGACACGGCTGGGGCGCGACGGATCGATGTGTGGCCTCGCGCGAATGGACCAGACTCATGGGCCTCTGGATGAAAGACCGCGGGATTTTAGCCCAATAAAAAAGCCGCTCAATGAGCGGCTTTTTGTGTGGAGTAATTTATAAGATTAGAAGCGGTAACGAAGACCAGCAATCGCTTCCCAGTTCTGAACGTTGCTCTTAACAGAACCATCAAAGTTCTTTAAACCCATGTAATAGGTGTTGCGTGCGGTGAGCGTGAAATCGAGTTTGTTATTAATCGCAAAGCGCATGCCTGCGAAAGCTGCGACAGTTAACAAGCCTTTGCTGGTGGTTACAGGTATACCCAAGGAGTCATTTAGGTTGGACAACCAAGCATAACCTAAACCGATTCCAACGAAGGGACTGATGCCGCCACGTGGGTTGAGGTCGTAGGTTAAATCTAAAGAAGCGTTTAAAACGCCGAGATTACTTGATCCGACAAGACCGACGATTTCGTCGGTTGCGAGGTGTTTGTAGCTCACGTTTAAACCTAGTTCAACATCGCGACCGATGTTTCCAGCGACAGTGATACCACTGAGGGTGCCAGAGTTATATTTTATGCCTGTGTCGTAGTTATTTCCGACCGGGTTATTTTTTCCGAATTGGAATTCGATGGTCGCAGCTTGTGAAGCAGCGGCAGCTAAAGGAATGAGGGCGAGGGTACGTAATAATTTCATGGGGAAGTTTTAACTTATTAGGGTGAGGGGCTCTGTAAAGGCAGAAGGTTTAGATAATTCTGTTTAAGATGCTTATTTTGACTCAATTAACTCAACGCCAGTGATTTCTACACGCTGGGTGGGACTGGAGTTTTCTGGGCCAGTGCAGGGGATGGCGGCAATTTTGTCTAAAACGTCTTCACCTTTGATGAGCTTACCGAAGGCGGTATATTTATTATTTAAAAAAGAAGCATCACCATGACAGATGAAGAACTGGCTGCCGGCGCTGTCGACGTCTTGAGATCTTGCCATGGAGAGAACGCCTTTTTGGTGCGAGCGATTATTGAACTCGGCCTTGATTTGATATCCAGGTCCGCCGGTTCCAGGCATACCATTAGCACCTTGTTTCGACTTAGGGCAACCGCCTTGGATCATGAACCCTTTGATGATTCGGTGAAAGGCCGTGCCGTTATAAAATCCTTCACGGGAGAGTTTCAAGAAGTTGGCGACCGTCTTAGGCGCAACGTCGGACCAAAATTCAACAGTCATATCACCCGAAGTGGTGTGAATGATAACTTGTGGGGTGGAGGGGTTGGTGGATTCTTTCATAGGAGTGGAATTAGAAGAATTGAGAGTTTGGGAAATACAAGGGCTAAAACTTACCAGTAAGAGGATAGCCGAAAGTGCAGATTTCATAAAACTAGCCAAAGACTACCGTCTTTTTCGGCAATGCAAAAACCTCCGCTTGCCACTTTGTCACCGACCCTTCACAGATAAAAATCATGAAAGTGGTTATCAACGATAAACCCCAAGAAACCCCGGCCAAAACTGTTGCCGAATTAATCAAGGAGCTTGGGCTTAGTGACCAACCCGCCATCGCGGTCGCGATCGGCGAAAAAGTAATTTCTAAAAGTTCTTGGGCTGCCTATGCCTTAACAGAAAATGTGTCCGTACTCATTATACGTGCCGCCCAAGGAGGATAATTTATGTTTAAATATATCAAAGGATTATTTGCACCCGAGCCCGAAGCGGCCGCGCCGAGTAATTTAATTTTATTCACCCCGACGAAGACTGAATGGGACACCAAGACAGTCATCAAGCTGTTTGACGCTGGGTTGGGTAAATTACACGTCCAGCCGAACCGTGAGTGGCGCATCAGTGACTACGAGAATTTTCTCAAAAAAGTTCCCAAGATGTATTGGCCCAGAATTGTTTTAGAAGAACATCACCAACTTGTTTTGAATCATCAACTGGGCGGATTCCAAATGCACTACAGCGATCGCATTCCCGCGCGCTGGCCGAAAGCAGTCACCCTAAGTTGCAAATGTCATTCCTATGATGAAATGCGTAGCTTACCCAAAGGACTGAATTACGTTTTTCTCAGCCCGATTTTCCCCTCGATTTCTAAGCGTGATTATGTACCGCAACGCACCACGCGTGAGTTTCAGGTAATCGCTGAGCGCTGGAGATCTGAAGGCGGTTGCCCGGTTTATGGTTTGGGTGGAGTCACTCCGCAAAACGCAGCCCGCGTGCGCGAAATGGGCCTCGATGGGGTCGCCTTTATTGGTTCGGTTTGGGAAACTTCTAATCCTGTTCAATCCTTTATCGAAATTGAAAATGCGTGGTACGGAAAATCAGCCCGTAAATTAAAAAGAAAATATTAAGTTGGTCTATCCCCGGCTCCAGTTTCTCACGCTCGACGCCTCGCCTCATTCTCATCGTGAGCAGGCCCGTCTGGCGTTGGAAGGGGGAGTGCAGTGGATTCAACTTCGAGTAAAAAATCTTCCCGAACCGGAGTGGATTCAAATCGCTCAAGATGTTGCCCATCTCTGCAAAGATTTTGGTGCTACTTTAATCATTAATGATTCTCCGATTGTGGCGTATGAAGCGGAAGCCGATGGCGTACACCTCGGCCCGCATGATTGCTCGCCCGCGGAAGCCCGTAAAATTCTTGGTGAGTATGCCATCATCGGTGTCACCTTAAATCATCTTAACCATCTCGACGTTTTAAAATCGGCACGTGTCGACTACGCCGGAGTAGGCCCTGTTCGTTTTACTCCGAGCAAAACAAATCTAGCTCCAGTCCATACCGACGAATCGTTAAAGGAGTTAATCAATAAAGCAGCGGTTCCGTGTTATGCTATCGGTGGTGTAACCGCACTCGATTGGCCTAATTTGAGCTCACTGGGAGCTCATGGAATTGCGGTGAGCGGTGCGATTGCTCTGGCCGAAGATCCGATAAGGGCCACACGAGAAATCATTTCCGCCCTTTCTTTGTAAGCTTTTTTCGGGAGGGGCTGGACAATTTGCCGAGGACTTGGATTGTTTGAGGTCGGATGTCTTTACTACGCATAGCCGACCGCACCTTTAATTCGCGCCTACTCACGGGCACGGGTAAATACGCATCGGCTGAGCAATTACGTTCGGTGCTCGACGCTTGTGGTTCTGAAATCATCACCGTCGCCATCAAGCGCGTTCAGTTTGGAGCGAAAGATGACGGTATTCTTTCGGCACTAGATTCTAAAAAACATTTAATCCTACCCAATACCTCGGGTGTGCGCACTGCTGCTGAAGCGATTTTCGCTGCCGAACTCACGCGCGAAGCTTTAGGTACATCGTGGTTGAAATTAGAAATTCATCCCGACCCAAAATATTTAATGCCCGATCCCGTGGAAACACTCGAGGCCTGTCGTCAGCTGGTAAAGAAAGGTTTCACGGTTTTACCTTACATTCATGCTGATCCCGTTTTAGCAAAAAGATTAGAAGAAGTGGGTGCAGCCGCCGTGATGCCTCTGGGTGCGCCGATTGGTTCCAATCGCGGATTACTCTCTCGTGATTTTATTCGTATCATTATCGAGCAGGCGCGCGTTCCCGTGATTGTAGATGCGGGACTGGGAGCTCCGTCACATGCAGCTGAGGCTTTAGAAATGGGCGCGGATGCCGTGTTGGTAAATACTGGTATTGCTTCGGCAAGTAATCCTATAGCGATGGCCAAAGCATTTCGTCTCGCCGTGGAAGCGGGTCGCATAGCACGAGAGGCTGGACTCGGTTCAGGCTCAGTATCGGCTCAGCCCACTTCTCCATTAACTGGTTTTCTCGACTGATTTTATGGCCGCGAAGCCTGGAAGAATGAGGGCCGATGAACTACTTCTTAAATTAGGTTTAGCTCCCACACGCTCCATCGCACAGGCACTCATTCTCGCAGGTAAGGTACGTTCGGGTCCCGACGCCGTTGTCAATAAATCATCACAGTCATTTCCCGAAGACTCCATACTCACCGTTGATCAACCGCCGCGATT
>JBAXIK010000010.1:0-28680 GCA_037138415.1 Opitutia bacterium
GAACAAGCTAAAGCTAAAGGCCTCAGCGGTGACGCTGCCCTCGACGAAGCTTTCGAAATCAACGCCCGCGACGTTGCGCGCGTTGGCGGAGGCTAATCCTAAACACCTAACCACCAAACGATTTAAATCATATGGGAAAACCAACCGGATTTGTAGAATTCCAACGTGAATTACCAGCCGATCGCGATGCGCTTACCCGCATTGGTGATTGGAAGGAAATTCATCATCACCACAGCGATGAAAAACTTCGCAAGCAAGGCGCACGTTGCATGGATTGCGGCGTCCCCTTCTGCCACACTGGAAAAATGATTAGCGGCATGGCCAGTGGCTGTCCGATTAATAACTTAATTCCTGAGTTCAATGATCTCGTGTATCGCGGACTCTGGAAAGAAGCATTGGAACGTTTACACAAAACCAACAACTTCCCTGAGTTCACTGGTCGCGTTTGCCCAGCTCCTTGCGAAGGCGCGTGCGTTTTAGGAATCAACAAACCACCCGTTACTATTAAAAATATCGAAGTTTCGATTATCGATAAAGGCTGGGAGAATGGTTGGGTGGTGGCGCGTCCTCCTGCAAGACGCACCGGCAAGAAAGTGGCCGTCATCGGTTCTGGTCCTGCTGGACTCAGTGCGGCGGCTCAATTAAATCACGCCGGTCACAACGTCACTGTGTTCGAACGCGCCGACCGTCCAGGCGGTTTACTCATGTACGGTATTCCGAACATGAAGCTCGATAAAAAAGAAGTGGTTCTTCGTCGTATTCGCTTACTCGAAGACGAAGGTGTTACTTTCAAATGTGGCGTAAATATCGGAAAAGATATTTCCGCAGAACAACTCCGTAAGGATTTTGATTCGATAGTTGTTTGCACGGGTGCAACTAAAGCACGCGATTTACCTATTCCTGGTCGCGAAGGTAAAGGCATCTACTTCGCGATGGATTTCCTCAGTGCGAACACCAAGTCCGTTCTCAACGGAGAATCCAGTACCGACTTTATTACCGCTCAAGGTAAGGACGTCGTGATTATCGGTGGTGGTGATACGGGTACTGACTGCGTCGGCACTTCCCTTCGTCACGGATGTAAGTCTGTTGCTCAGGTTGAAATCATGCCGAAGCCAGCCCTCACTCGCCAAAAAGATAATCCATGGCCTGAGTGGCCAAAGACT
The DNA here is from genome assembly GCA_037138415.1 of Opitutia bacterium. Lineage (GTDB taxonomy): Bacteria > Verrucomicrobiota > Verrucomicrobiia > Opitutales > UBA953 > UBA953. The sequence goes on from JBAXIK010000010.1 coordinate 1,164, forward strand.
TACAAGGTCGACTACGGACAAGAAGAAGCAGCCGCTAAATTCGGTTCCGATCCTCGCGTCTACGTTACCACCGCAACCAAGTTTGAAAATGATGAAGCTGGCAATGTGAAGGCCGTTCACACCGTGCAAGTTGAATGGAAGAAGAACGACAAAGGACAGTTCGTTCCTCAAAACATTCCAGGAACTGAAAAAGTCATGCCTGCTCAATTAGTCTTATTGGCGATGGGATTCCTCGGACCCGAACAGCCGTTGCTCGACGCCTTAAATGTCGAACGCGATGCTCGTACCAACATCAAGGCTGAGCACGAGAAGTACACTACGAGCCTCCCTGGCGTCTTCGCGGCGGGTGACTGCCGTCGTGGTCAAAGTCTCGTCGTCTGGGCCTTTAATGAAGGACGTGGCGCTGCTCGTGAGTGCGATCGCTTCTTGATGGGCACGACCGAGCTCCCGTAATTCTCACCTTCCCTTATCCAACCAAAGCCCAGCCTAAAAACTGGGCTTTTTGTTACCCCAGTTCATTGGGTTTGCGATACGGGGGAAATGTTTAATGATGCCAGCGTGAGCCAAACCTCTCTCGAATCACTCAAGACCTTAGCCGTGGCGACCGCTCAAGCGGCCGGCGACCTTCTGCTCAATGGAGCGACTAAGGAAATCAATTCTGAGACCGATGATGACGTCAAAATGCAGGCGGATGTGGACTCGGAAAATCTAGTTCGAGAAAAACTAAAATCATCTGGAATCCCGATCATCGGCGAAGAACTCGGTGGCGACGCTTCACTATTTTCTGGCAACGAACTTTACTGGGTCGTGGACCCTCTCGACGGCACCTACAATTACCTACGTGATCAACCTTGTACATGTGTATCACTCGGACTCATGCGCGGTGCGGAACCAGTCTTAGGCGTAATTTATAATTTTAATTTAAAGAAAACCTATTTAGGTGTTCCGGGCGAAGGTACATTTATCAACGGTAAGAAAATCAAACCCGCGTGGGCCCAGAAGATTAATGATGCCTGTATTATGACGGGATTCCCTGCGGCGGCTGACAAAAGTGCACCCGCGATGGAGATTTTCATAAAGGAAGTATCACGTTATAAAAAAATTCGCATGATTGGATCGGCTGCGCTCGCCCTAGCTTATGTGGGTGAAGGCATCGCCGATACCTATTATGAGTCGGGCACGAACCTGTGGGACGTGGCGGCGGGACTCGCCATCATCAAGGCATCGGGCGGACACTACCGCATGATTCCAACGGGTAAAAAACCCTTGAACTTTGACCTCTGGGCCTCGGCGCACGAGGCTTGGACGCTCTAACCTTCAGCGTAGACACTGACCTTAATTTTCTTATAAAAATTTCATTAGTATGAATATTCTCCCTATTCCTCCCCTTACGTTTGAAGCAGCAGTTAAACAGTACGCTGAAACTATTCTTGGTCAGAAGTACGGCAGCGGTTCGGAAGTCGGATTTTGGATAGCAGTCGCGATGGTCGTCATTTACGTCCCGGTCCTAGGTCGTTTAGCCGCTAAACATTTCTTTGGTAAAGACGGATCCCTGTTTGGCATCGGCGCAGTGGGCTTAGTTTCTATCGCACTCACCTTTGCAACTATCTGTATGGCTGATACCAGCCTCTCTAGCTTTGTGCCTAAGGCCGTTGAGACTCTCGTGGTGTCACTCTGTGCTGCCACGGTCGTCCTGCTCGTCACTAGCGCCGCCACGCAGGTGTTGAGCATGGGTTTCGGACCTTCACTCGGTCTTCAGCTCGTCTTCTGGAATATCGTATTAGTTGCTCAGCTTGCGACGAAGTTCTTAACCGACTTCTGGAAGCATATTTAAATCAACCTGTCGCTTGCAGGCCTGCGGCGATAGCGTTGAGCGAAAGGAGCATCTGAGGAAGTAAGGCGTCGGCTTCTTTACGATCACCATCGGCCGATTTCTTTCTCCAATCCTTGAGAATAGCGACCTGCTGTTCGTGCAGAAGGTCGATTGCTTCTTCGCGAAGCTTGATGACTTTACGGAGGCGCGGACGGCCTTCGGTAAGTTTTTTGTTCGATATCTCGTTCAGTAATTTCTGAGCTAATAAATGTTCATCAAGGATGCGGGTAAGAAAAATATTCTTCAGTTTCTTATCCGTAATCATGGAACCATAAAGACGCATCATACCGCGGTTAGCAGCGATGACGCTCGTCGCAGCATTCTTAAGCATGTAACGCAGAGGCGGCCAAGTATCGTACATCTCTTTTAATAAATCATAGCCCTTTGGATCTTCTTCTTTAAGACGAGCTAAGGCTGATCCTACACCGTACCAGCCAGAAAGATAGAAACGCGCTTGGCTCCACGAAAACACCCAAGGAATTGCACGTAAGTCTTCGAGTGAAGCGGCACCCGTACGACGGGAGGGACGTGAGCCGATGCGGCTGGCCTCGATGACGTCGATTGGAGTTACCTGGCGGAAGAAATCGATAAACTTAGGAGTCTTAATGAGCGACTGGTAGGCCTCGCGAGAAAACTCAGCGAACTTGTCCATGACTTTGCTGATCGCTGCGTCTTGAGCTTTTTCTACTTCATCGAGAATCGTATGCTGGGTCACACCTGCGAGTAATAATTCGAGATTATTTACTGCGGTGATATGATTAGCGTATTTTTGGGTAATACTTTCGCCCTGTTCGGTGACACGTAATTCGCCGTTAATACTTCCACGCGGTAAAGCGTCGATAAAACGGTGAGTAGGACCAGCACCACGAGAAATCGTACCACCACGACCGTGGAAGAATACAATACGTACGCCGTGCTTAGCTCCTACTTTAGTTAAATTCTGTTGAGCACGATAGAGGTTCCATAACGAGGCAAGAATACCACCGTCTTTATTCGAGTCTGAATAACCAATCATCACCTGTTGAGTTAAACCACGGGTGATACCCGCATCGCGACGCATCTCGAGGGTACGACGTGTGAAAGGATGAGAAAGGAAATCATCGAGAATCGCAGTGCTACGTTCTAAGTCGTCGATGGTTTCAAAAAGTGGAACAACCGGAAGTAAACAATACGGACTGTCGGATCCGCCGGCGGTTAGGCCTGCTTCACGAGCAATTAAATAGACGGAAAGTAAATCGGAGACCGAGCGAGTCATACTCACGATTAAAGAGCCCAAGCCCTCTGAACCGTAATGATTGATATGGGCAACTAAGGAGCGATGGCAGGCGATGACGGCGTCAGCTTCGGCACCGATGCTTTCTTGTGAGCGGATAAAGGGACGAGTTGAGCGCAGTTCAGAATCAAGGAAGCCCAGTCGACGAGATTCATCCCAGCTAGGATAATCAGTATCATCTAAACCAGCAACGGTCATGAGCTGTGAAATCGCTTTATCGTGAAAGGCACTGTTCTGACGAATATCCAACGTCGCCATGTGGAAACCGAAAGTACGGAGGAAACGAATCAAAGGATCGATTTCATAACGCGCAATTTGCGCCCCACCCACTTCAACTAAAGTTTCTCTTAGGAAAAGTAAGTCAGCGACAATGCCTTCGGGGGTCTTGTGGAGACCAGCGGGACATTCACCCACCGCAGGTGGCATGCGTAGACGAATAAGATTAATGTATTGTCGCCAAGTTTCACCGACATTGCGAGCTACGGCATGCTCACCCGCTTCACCGAGTGCAGCAGCATGCTTGTTGACCTGCTTGATAAATACGGCGGGAGGAAGTTGTAAGTGATCGCCTAAAGAAAGACGCTGGCCGAGAATCTCGAGTCGCTCGGTGACAATATTAAGTGCGGTGGTACGGAAAAGATTAAGCGCCTTAGTTGTAACTTCAGCTGTAACTAAAGGATGTCCGTCACGATCACCACCGACCCAAGTTCCGAGAGTGATTAAAGGTAAAGCATCAGGGTGCTCAATCTTCTCGGGCGAAAATCCGGCCTCTTCCCAGGCCTGGCGCATCCGTAAATCCATGCTCATAATCGCGTCGGGGAAAACCTTAGATAAGAAATAGTTTATATTACGGAGTTCCGACTGAACTTCGGGCTTTTGCTGATAAAACTCACCCGTTCTCCAGAGACGCTCGAGCGCGACCTTAATTTCATCGCGGATAGCACGTTGTTCCGCTGCGGTCCACATACTGTTTTCACGACGAACTAATAATTTATAAAGCTCGCGGTGAATTTCTAAAACGGTGGCGCGTTTCGCTTCGGTGGGGTGCGCCGTTAAAACCGGTTCGACGTGAATATCGGCAAGACGCTTAGCGACTTGTTTATCCGTCAAACCTTGATCACGCAGACGATTAAAAGTTTTACCCCAAGAACCGGGATCGGAAGCGAGTCCACCTTTATCTTCACGAAGACGCCTTGACTGAGCCGAAGCATTTTCTTCCACCATGTTGAGCAACTGAAACGCGATCGAGTAAGCTTGCACACCGCGATATGAGAAAATTTGAACGCCCCGTAATTTACGTTTGCCCATCCAAGGCAAAGTACCGGCTAAATCTTTGTGACCTAACTGCTCAAGTACTTCGACAAAGCACTCCATCATGAACGCGAGATCGCGATCCACTTTCTTAAGTCCTTGTACTAGGTCCTTATTGATAGGCATGTGGATAATGATTAGCACATGGACGCAGATTGTCGCAATCGCAAACACCCATTGGCTTGCGTCTAAGTTCAAGCACGGTTTGCTGAAAAGTAGATATGTCGGAACAACGTCTCATTCTACCCGACCTCTGGCAACAGACCGCTCTTCGCGCCCTCCGTGCGAGGAAAGACGTGATCGTACAAGCACCGACGGGCTCAGGAAAGACCCATATATTTGAATTATTTATCAAAGGCGGCCACCAAGGCCAAGCCGTGTACACGGTCCCCACTCGAGCCTTGGCTAATGACAAACGGGCCGAATGGTCCGAACTCGGCTGGGATGTCGGCATCGCCACGGGCGACATCAGCGAAAATCTCAACGCACCGATCATCGTAGCTACACTCGAAACCCAACGTCAGAAATTTCTAGAAAATAAAGGGCCTGATTTATTAGTCATCGATGAATATCAAATGCTCACCGATAACCGTCGCGGTGCAGCCTACGAAACTGTTTTAGCCCTCGCCCCGAAAACAACGCAACTACTCTTACTCAGCGGAAGCGTTGCCAATCCTAAATCAGTGGTCGAATGGCTCAGCTCACTCGGACGCGATGTCACTCTGATTGAAGAACACCGCCGACCGGTTCCACTAGAAGAAATCTGGCTAGATGCACTAGAGACAAAAGAACCTGAAGGCGTTCGCAGTAGCATCGCACGAGCGGTGATCAAAGGCCTGCAGTCCGACCTCGGACCGATTTTGGTTTTTGCACCGCGAAGAAAAGCCGCGGAACAAATCGCCAAAGATATCGCCTATGCCCTTCCATTAGGCAACGGACCACAACTAACCGCAGAACAGAAAAAATTAGCGGGCGATGATTTATATAAATTATTAAGACAAGGGGTTGGCTTGCATCACAGCGGGTTGACCTATCAACAACGCAGCGAACTCATTGAGCCCTGGGCAAAATCAGGTAAATTAGACGTCGTGGTCGCAACCACTGGACTCGCTGCCGGTATTAATTTTTCTCTGCGTTCGGTGCTCGTGACGGATCGAAAATATACCAGCGAGCATGCGGAACATGAGATTCGACCCGATGAATTATTGCAGATGTTTGGTCGAGCGGGTCGACGTGGACTCGACGAAAAAGGTTATGCGGTGTGGTCTGGTGATTCACCCCGACTCGGTGAAGCAAAGCCATTACAAATCAAACGCAGCAAGGGATTAGATTGGCCAGCCATACTCACCGTGATGCGTCACTCGAATCAGCCCAAAGAGTCGGCCCAGAAATTTGTCCAAAGCCTCTTCACCCGTGAAACGATTGAACTGGGACTAACAAATCTTACTGAATTAGAAACAAAACCATCTGAAGAACTTCCGGGCACCATCCGACGTGTTGAAGAAATGTTAGGACGAAGCGGAATCTGGCAAAGGATTCGTCCAAGCAAAGTTGTGGCTATGAGCGAAGCGCTGATCCGCATTAAAGGTGAATGGTATCCGGCACTTTCAAAGCCTGATTCGCTCAAAGCCGTTACTTACGGAACACCCTGTAAAATCAAACAGGAAAATGATGTGACATTCTATGGTCGAATGGTCCCCCTGGCTCACTTCCCTAAGACAAATGAAGCCGATGGATTAACCCCCATTGAATGGCTGCGAAAAGCCCTTCAAAAGTGGCCTGGTAAGAAACCACAGACCAAGATTTGGACCCTTGAACAAATCGAGAAAGAAATCCTACCGCTTTTGCCTCAGCTCACGCAAGGCGGACGTCCGATTGAAGGAATCCAAATCCAACGCGAAACCGTTCTTGTAAAATTAGATTATTCGTCGGCCCAAGTTCGTGTGATTCCTGATGCTCAAGAAGAAAATCTTATTAATCCCGACCGACGCTTTATTGATAAAGAAGATATTAACTTAAAAAATGTTCTGGGGACTAATCAGTCACAGCTCTTCACCGCACAGTCGGGTAAACTTTGGCTAAAGCTCAAACTCATCAAAGCCGATGGAGCTCCAACCTTACGTGGACAAGTTGCTTCACTCTTTCAACACGGTGAAGGGTTGGCCGTGGCTGCTGCACTCGAAGATGAAAGCTATAATGTCGAAGACCTGTGCTGGGATCTTGCGGAACTTCGCGCTGGCGATAGACTCGGAGCGGTTGCGAGAAACTCCAGTCGACTTGGTGCGTGTTGTCGACTGACCTACAAATCTCTGACGGCGGAAGGTTATTTACATGACGGATTGCCTGATGGTTTTGGTGAAGGTTGCGCAGAATTATTAAAAGATTTCGCACTACATAATAAAATCAGTCAATCCACTGAGTCCGATGGGCGTGGACCAGGTCGGGGCGATTTAGAACGAGCATTACTCGAATGGCGTAGTACGCTTCGCCTTATTTCTAATGGTGAGAGCGGATTTTCGGAGCGCTGGGATCAGTTAAAGAAATCTGCGAAAGAGGTTCTTGCACAAATTACGCCAGACCACTCTTGAAAATATTTTCCTTATTAGAGGTTAGAAAACTCGTTCAATTTGAGGTGAGCGGAGTTTTAACTTTTCAAATTAAGGAATAAATTGTATAAAGTTGGGACAGTCATATATGCGTATTCGCACGGGTTAAACCGTGAGGAAAGTCCGGACACCACAGGGTAGGATTCCCGCCGCAAGTCGGGGCACGGCGCAAGCCGTGACGGACAGTGCCACAGAGAAGATACCGCCGCTACCGCAAGGGAAACGGTAAGGGTGAAAAGGTGGGGTAAGAGCCCACCGCTCCAAGGGTAACCGAGGAGGCAAGGTAAACCCAATCCGGTGCAAGATAAACAGGAGCCGCTACTAGGTCACCCACCGAGGCTCCGGGTTGTCGCATCGCCGCAAGGCGGGACTTAAAACGTCAGAGAAATGAATACGCAGAGGCAAGGTGAGTACCCCCTCAGACAGAATCCGGCTTATAGTATATGACTCAACAGACGGAGAGCCGATCGGAGACGATCGGCTCTCCCCCTTTGTGCAAATAGTTAACTTCTTGCCATAAAACCGATGCCCGACATCGATAAACCTACATGGAGAAAGCTGCAGCAGCCAACGCCCTTGAGAACCTACTGCAAGTGGATGCTCGCATTTTAATTCTGGCTCCTCACCCCGACGACGAATGTCTCGGCACTGGAGGGTTAATCCAACAAGCGCTCGCGAACGGAGCGAAAATTAAAGTTATTTTTATCACCAACGGAGATAATAATCCGTGGCCACAACGATATCTGGAAAAAAGATGGTCCATCGGCCCCGAAGAAAGAAAACGTTGGGGCGCCCGAAGAAAAATCGAAGCAGAAAATTCCCTGCAAATTCTTGGGGACAGCAAAGTCGCTACCCATTTTCTTGGCTTACCCGACGCTGGAATTTTAAATCTTTGGAAAGAAGGCGACCACCCTCTTTTAGAAATCTTAACCAACGAGTTTATCGACTGGCAGCCCACCCTGCTCGTTCTACCCAGTGAATTCGACCGACATTCCGATCATCGCGCCACGCATTTATTCGGACGAACCTCACTCACCAAAGCTTCGTTAAAATGCCCAGTACTAACTTATTTAATTCACCGTCCTTGGTTAATGAAGCTTACCCAAAAGCCGAAACCACAAATCAAACTTAAGTTAAGCACGGTGGAGCAGGATAAAAAACTCCAGGCTATCTTATGCCATCAAACTCAAATGGCCCTAAGCCAAAGTAGATTTTCACAATTCGCCCAAACCACCGAACCCTATAACTTTTCACTCTAATGCCCACCTTTTTAAACTCACCTCGTATTCAAGCCTTCGTCCTGGCTGTGCTCGTATTCTTTTTATTCTGGTGGAGACTCGGTACACTCGGATTAATTGACCCCGATGAACCATTCTACGCGATGACCACCCGCGAGATGGTACAAAGCGGCGACTGGATTACCCCACGCCTTTTTGGAGAACCCCAATTCGAAAAACCTATTTTGTTTTACTGGCAAACCTGCCTATCTCAAACCGTTTTTGGTGATAACGAGTTTGCTGCACGACTTCCCGGAACTCTCGCTGCGACATTTTTAGTATTTCTGACTTGGGGAATTGGCCGAAAACTCCTTACACCTACGGCGGGTTTTTTATCTGCAGTCGTTCTCGCAACTGGATCCATGTTTGTGGTGATGTCGCGCCTCATGCTCACCGACATTTCGCATACAGTTTTTATTACAACGAGCATGTTCTGCCTCTGGAGGGCGTTTCACGACGAGGATAACCGACTCAAATGGCTGGTTACCCTCACGGTAGCCTCAGCCCTCTCGATGCTCACCAAAGGTCCACAGGGCTTAGTTTTCGTGATAATGGCAGGCTTGTCCTATGGCTGGATTCAAAAGCTTAAGCAGCCTTGGTCTGCCAAGAGTTTAGCGATCTGTATTCCCCTTTGGCTACTCATTGCGACGCCTTGGTATCTCGCGATGTTCACGCTCCACCAATCCGGCCCCACCGCACAAGGAACCGGCTGGGCCTATTATTGGAATTCATTTTTTATTCATGAAAACTGGGATCGATTCTTCCACTCCGAACACCAAGGCAACAACACGTGGTATTATTATTTAGAAATTTTAATTGGTGGAACTCTTCCTTGGATTCCCCTCACGCTCGCTGCGATTTGGCAAAGTGTCCGTAGTTCCTTGAAAGACTTACGTGAACACAAAGGCCTCTGCTTAATTCTCTGTTGGCTGATTCCGTCGTATATTTTCATGAACCTAGCTCAGACTAAAATTCCGAGTTATATTTTCTTTCTCTTTGTGCCGGTTGCGCTGCTTGCTGGTCATACTCTGGAGCGCTGGATCAATCACGGCTTCACTCGTCGAGAATTTTGGTTCGTGTCGATTTTTACTCTCATTGAGGGAGTTTTACTGCTCTGGTACACTCCCGTTTATCACCCCAATTCAATGCCATTCCTCGCGCAACTCATTGCGCTGGGCGTGCCGTTAACCTTAGCCGGCATTTGTGCGATTCGCAAAAACCCATTTGGCTGGGTGGCCTTCTCGACCTCTTTCAGTCTCATTTTAATCTTTGTGGCATTCTTCTGGATTGAGGATCGACTCGATGGAACCGTGGGTAGTCACGACATTTGCAAAATAGCGAAAGAGGTAAGAAGGCCGAATGAAACCGTGATTACGAGCAGCTTCCTCGGTCGCGCCGCCAACTACTATCTCAAAGAAAAACCCACCGCAATTTATGTAGGCTCCCCCACAACCCAAGAAGGAAAAGCCAAAGATAACTTCCGCCCATTCTATCCCTTCTATTCCTACCACGCCCTTCGTCAGATTAAACTAGAAAATGAATTACTCAGTTTCGTCCAAGAAAAAGGAACCGTTCTTTGCATCACCGAAAAGCGCGACTTCGAATTGCTAAACAATAGCGACGAGTCGTCAGTCAAAGGACATTGCGAACTTCTCGGCACAACCGGTGATAAGCCAGGTCGCGCAGTCTTCCGCATTCACGCCAACGAATTTAAATCCGTTAAACCCTGATTAAATTCGCCAGAGTAATTTAAAGAAGCGAATGGTATCACGTAGCGGGCGAATCTTACTCACTTCACCCTGATAAATGGTTTTCACCGGAACACTGCGAATCAAACCTTTGTCACGTGCGATTAGAATAAGCACCTCGGATTCGTAGTCGAAGTGGTCGCTCTTGGCTGCTGTGACGCAAGGGTTTGCAACCGCTATGGCACGGTAGCCACACTGGGTGTCTGGAATCGAACAACGACAAATCCGGCTGATGATCCAGGACATGGTACGATTCACTAACCAACGCACCTTGGGCATACCTTGGGCATTGGAGAATCGATTTCCGATCACCATCGTCGCATGGGAGTCTTTTATTTCATTTATAAATAACGGAAGGTGCTGCGGATCGTGCTGACCATCCCCATCCATCGTTATTCCATAGTCATAACCCATTTCTGCTAGTTTTTTAAAAGCTGTTTTTAGGGCCGCACCCTTGCCCTTATTGACGTCGTGTCTCACCACAATAGCGCCTGCTGACTTGGCCTCATCCGATGTGTTATCGGGCGAGCAATCATCCACGACTACCACGGTAGGAACAAAAGATTTAATTTCTTTTACCACCTTCGCAATGCGCTCCCCTTCTCGAAAAGCCGGAATGACAACGGCGATGCGGGCTTCTTCGGTACGAGGTGATGACATAGTTTAGTTCAAACGAAGACGGTGAACTAAAAATTATCCGCGATTTTCAATCGGCACATATTTACGTTCGGTATTACCCACGTAAATCTGGCGGGGACGATGAATCTTTTGCTTGGGTGTTTCCGCAATTTCCTTCCAGTGTGAAATCCAACCTGGCATACGACCAATCGCAAAAATAACGGTAAACATTTCTGTCGGTATCCCAATCGCTTTGAGAATAATACCACTATAGAAGTCTACGTTTGGATAGAGATTACGTTCCTTAAAGTAAGGATCGTTCAACGCCGCATTCTCTAAGCGCATCGCAATCGCAAGAAGTGGATCGTTAATTCCTAGAACTTTTAAAACTTTATCGCACTGAGCTTTGATGATTTTCGCGCGTGGGTCATAGTTCTTGTAAACGCGGTGACCAAAACCCATTAAGCGAATCTGTTTGGTTTTATCTTTCGCATCAGCAATAAACTTCGAACCATCATCACCAGAGTTATGAATCTCTTGCAGCATTTCAATCACGGCTTGGTTAGCACCGCCGTGTAAGGGACCCCAGAGAGCACACACGCCAGCCGAAACGGATGGGAAAAGATTAGCACCACCCGACGCCACCATTCTTACCGTAGACGTCGAACAGTTCTGTTCATGATCAGCGTGTAAAATGAGGATTAAATCCAAGGCGCGCGCTACTTCAGGATGTATCGTGAAATCGGCATTTGGCTGGGAAAAGAGTAAGTGGAGGAAGTTCGAGCAATAATCTAAACCCGGTTTAGGATAAACGGGAGGCTCACCTTCTTTCGAGCGGTGTGCTAAGGCTGCGAGTGTACGAACTTTCGTAATTAATACGGCAGCCGTTTCGTCGAACTTAGCTAAGTCGTGTGTACGTTCATTGGTACCCAACTCAGGATAATAACAGCCGAGAGTATTAAGGGTCGCCGACAATACGGCCATCGGGTGGGCGTTACTTGGGAAACCGCTGAGTGCGATACGAAGCCCCTCGTGAATTTGCGAATTATCAAGAATGCGTGCTTTGAACTTCTTGATTTGTTCAGCCGTCGGCAGCTCACCGTAAATTAATAAATAAGCGGTTTCGATGAAGGTAGATTTTTCGGCCAACTCTTCGATCGAGTAACCACGGTAACGAAGCAGACCTTTATCGCCGTCGATGAAGGTGACTTTCGATTCACAAGCACCCGTGTTCGCGTAGCCGTCGTCAAAGGTTACGTAGCCAGTCTCATCGCGTAATTTACGGATATCTACAGCGCGTTCGGCCTCAGTGCCTACGATGACTGGGAGGACAATTTCTTTGTCATCCAATTTTAGAATAGCGTTTTTTATGCTCATGACGGTGATGGGCCGCCGTGGGAGAACCCTTAGCGGTTCACTAAAGTCAGAAAATTGCGGTAGATTTGCAAGCCTTTGACCTGACTTTTCTCAGGGTGGAACTGCGTCGCCAATACCCTACCCCGCTTAATTCCGCTTACAAACCGCCCAGCATAATCAGTCTCGCACCAAACCAGCGACTCATCGGTCTTAACCAGACGATAGCTATGAACAAAGTAAAAGGGCTCGCCCTCGACCTTAATTCCCTGGGTGAGTGGGCCTGATTCTCTAAAAATCGCTTCATTCCATCCCATGTGTGGAATGCGTAAACGCGGCGTAGACTCGAAACGTGAAATAACTCCAGGAAAGATTCCCAGCCCTGCACGATTAGCTTCTTCGGATCGCTCAAATAAAGCCTGGAGGCCCAAACAAACTCCAAGAAATGGCCGATCGGATTTAATCCACTCCTTCAAAAAAGTATCGAAGGAAGTGCGACTCAAACAATCCATACAATCAGCGATAGCGCCTTGACCTGGAAAAACAACGGCTTCGGCTTTTTCTGCGTCACGTGGATGAGTGGCTAAATAAGCATCGGCACCCGCAGCGATTAAAGCACGACTGACACTGCGCAAATTGCCCATACCGTAGTCGATCACCGCAACACGAGGACGAGGCTGAGAATCTGCAGTACTCACAACTTAAGCGAGCGTACCTTTAGTGCTGGGCACGCGTCCATCTTGACGTGGATCAATTTCGACGGCAGCACGTAATGCTTTGGCAAAGGCTTTAAATAGGGCTTCAGCGACGTGGTGTGGCTCTTCACCATACTCCACTTTCAAGTGCAGATTGCAGCCTAATGAATTCGCGACGCCTTGGAAAAATTCACGAACGAGGGCGATGTTGAAATCCTTCACCATGAAGTTGATGATGTCTGCTTGGTAGACCAACATCGAACGATTGCTTAAATCAATGACACATCGAGCCAAGGTTTCATCCATCGGCAGAATAAAGAATCCGTAACGACGAATTCCCGCTTTGTCGCCGAGGGCTTCCTTAATGGCAGAACCTAAAACGATACCTACGTCCTCAACGGTGTGGTGGTAATCTACATCGGTGTCTCCGGTAGCTATAACTTTTAAGTCAATCATCGCGTGACGACTAAGCAGCGTCAGCATGTGGTCAAAAAAGGCCACCCCAGTACTGATTTCGGATACGCCCGTGCCGTCTAGATTTACAGATAAGTTAATCTTGGTTTCGGCGGTATCACGTCGAATCGTCGCTTGGCGAGTTCGTGCAGTCATATCAATGAAATCAACGCTCTAGGGCTAAATGTCAACCTCACCCTTCCGACCAAAGCCTCGCAGCCTTTAAAAAACCGTCCATTTCAGCATCCGTTCCCACGGTGATTCTTAACGCTTTTTCGGTTAAAGGATGGTTCGGAAAGCGTCGGACTAAAATTTTATGCTCTTTGAAAAAGTTAAACGCGGACTCCGCAGTGGCACTCGAAAATTCCTGTGTCTTACTTCGCGGTTTAGCTAAAATAAAATTTCCTAACGAAGGATTAATCTTCCAACCAAGTTGGGTGAGTTCGCTAATCAATCGAGTGCGAGTAGTTTTAATCTTTTCAATATTTTTCTGCACCCATTCCCGATCTTCCAAGGCAGCTACCGCAGCGACCTGAGCAAGTCTATCGACATTATAACTATCTCGAACTCGATGAAGAATTTCCGCCACCTTCGAAGAGCAGAGCGCATAACCCACACGCATTCCAGCCAATGAATACGACTTGGAAAGTGTGCGAGTGATTACGACGTTTGAATATTTCAAGGGAAGTCGGGCGCAGTCCTCCTCAGCAAAATCGGCATAAGCTTCATCCACTACTAAGATGCCCGAAAATACCTGAGCTAGTTCTTCAATATTTTGAGCAGAGAAAGAAATCCCTAGTGGGGCGTTAGGATTAGTGAGGAAAAAAATCGATGCCCCACAATTAGCTACCGTATTAATATCCAATGTAAAATCTTGGGTAATGGGTACTTTGACCACGGACGCTCCCTGAATGGCGGCAATGACAGGATAAAGTGAGTAACTTGGATCCAGTATACCAATCGGACGATTAGAATCCGCGTAGGCTCTGACTAATAAATTTAAGATATCATCTGATCCATTACCTGCGACAATGTGATCAGCGTTGTAGCCGTGCAAATCTGCGATTGCTTTACGCAGCGGTGCAGAATCAGGCGATGGATAAAGCCTTAAGGCGGACCCGTCTTCACCTAAATGTTTTTTAATCGCCTCAGCCACACGCGGACTAGGTGGATAGGGATTTTCGTTCGTATTTAATTTAGTCCAGCCACCACCCTGCGGTTGTTCACCGGGAACATAACCCTGGAGCGACACAATGTGCGGATTAGGTAGAGGATCTGATGACATTAACGTAATTTTAATTTTGTTTGTGAAAACTCATTCAGCAGATTTTTAATCTGAGCAGTCTCAGTCATCTTGAGGACATTATCAGCCAGTGTTTTTAATTCTGACTGCGATGAATGTCGTAAAATGAATCGTACATCCGGAATAGCTGAGGGAGTCATACTTAATTCATTCACTCCCATGCCTACAAATAATGGTGCCCAGACGGAATCTCCGGCCAACTCTCCACAAACCGCAGAAACGACATTATTCTTTTTAGCCGAAGTAAATATCTTATCCATCGTGCGGATAAATGCTGGGTGCGCGGGCTCATAAAGCGTTGCGACTCTTTGGTTACCGCGATCAACAGCCAGTAAATATTGGACTAAATCGTTCGTGCCCACGCTAAAAAAATCGACCTCTTGCGCCAGTTCTTCGGCCACGGCAACCGCGGCCGGAATTTCGATCATCGCACCCAGACGAATCACTTCTTTCGGCGTCACGCCTTCACTCGCAAGCTCGGTGGCGACCCCGCGGAGAAATTCTTTCGCTTTACGTAATTCCTCGAGACTCGAAATCATCGGGAACATAATCGACACCGGACCCAAGAGAGCAGCACGAAGTATCGCACGTAATTGCGTTCTAAAAATATCTGGTCGATCCAGGCAAAGTCGAATCGCACGGTAACCCATGAAGGGATTAGCCTCGTCGGTTAAATCGCCCAAGCGTTTATCCCCGCCCAAATCGAGCGTACGGAAGGTGATCACCTTACCACGGGATTGCTTAACGACTGCGGCATACTCTTTGTACTGCTCCTCTTCTGTTGGCCAGGCATCGAGACGTAAAAAAAGGTTTTCGGTGCGATAAAGTCCCACGCCGTGTGCGAAGTATCGACTCGTATCTTCCATATCTTCGGGACCGCCAATATTGGCTTGAAGACTAAAACTGACTCCATCGAGCGTGCAATCAGGCAGGCTGATTTCTTTCATCACTCGATCGCGGCGATTTTGAATAGTTAACTCTTTAGCCTGATAACTCTCAATCGTCTGCGCACTGGGATTAATGACAACGAGGCCAAGCTCACCATCGACTAAAATAACGTCATTTTCATTCACCGCGTCGAGCAGCCCGCGCACACCCACGACGGCTGGAATTTCGAGCGAGCGAGCCATAATCGCGGAGTGACCCGTACGACCACCCTCTTCAGTAACAAAGGCCACGACTGCATCAGTGGGCAATGTAGCCGTCTCCGAAGGTGTTAAATCTTTTGCGACTACAACTTGTTTATGTAGCGGTGTGCCCAAACGTTGCGGACTCATGCCAACTAGCTGATTCATTACGCGACTCGTAACATCTCGAATATCGGAAGCACGTTCTCGGAGGAAATCATCCTCCATCTTTTCAAAAATATCGATGTAGCGTTGCGCAACTTCTTGAAAGCAAAATTCAATATTAAAACCCGAAGAACGAACCTCTTTCACCACTTCATCAATCAAAGCGACGTCTTCTAGCACCAATAAGTGTGCATCGAAAATGGCGGCTTCGGAGTCGCCTAATTCATTAGCGACCTGATCACGCAAGTGAGTGATTTCATGTCGGGTGGCGACAAGGGCTTCTTCGAATCTGCGAATTTCTGCTTCTGGATTCGAGACCTTCACGCACGTAATGACCGCCATTCCTTTTTGTAGTAAAAACACTGGACCACGGCCAACACCGGGGGCCGCGGCGATGCCCTTGAGACGAATTTCTGGCCTAGACGGTTCGTCCTGCATGCGAGCATTAGCACACAAGGCTCAACCCTATTAGGCAAGGCGGATTGTTATACTTCGGCGGTGTCAGCATCATCCATCGGCGAGCCCATATCCGTATTATCAAGTTCGGGCATACCCAAATCGGATAGATCATCCTGTTCAGAGTTAGCTAACATATCATTGGTCGAAATTCCATCCACAAAATCATCTGCTTCATCGCTGATTGCTGCACTGAGGTGATAAAGTGCCCCGCTGTACTCCGGGGGTAACGTTACCCTAAGTTGTACAAAAACCAAAGCGATTAAGCAGGCATAAGAGGCTACTTGGCTCATGCGTTTAACATAAATCTGCAACCAGGCAAAAGAGAGATAGGCTTGGTTATTTTTATGAGCAGCCAGGCATTTGTTCATCGTCTGATGTAAGCGAACCTTAGCCTTAAAACGCTTTTTAAATTCAGGAGATTCTTTAATTAAGTCCAATAAACGCGCCTCTTCCGCCCGAGATATTGTTTCATCGAGATAGCGTTCTACTAAATTTTCAAACTCCGTGAAGCTCACTTTAAATATTCATCTCCCATGAGTTCGCGTAAGGCCTCACGTGCACGATTGATTCGACTTTTAACCGTGCCGATTGAAAGGCCGAGCTCTTCTGCTATATCTTCATAAGACATATTTTGCACATTACGCATAGTAAGTATTAGAGCATGTCCGGGCTTTAATTGTTCCATACAGTCGGCAACTTTTTTAACGAATTCATTGTGCTGTGCCTCGTGGCCTGGTCCCTGGGCACCGTCCGATAAAATATCATGGAGAGTTGCGCCTGCATCTTCCCCGAGGTCTGCGTCTAATGACATCGACTCATCGCGCTTGCGGCGTTTCCAATACCAGTAGCGGTTTCTAGCTAAATTAGTACCGATTTGATAAATCCAGGTAGAAAAACTAGCATTCCCTCGAAAGGTCGCCAATGCCCGGTGTGCACGAATAAATGTGTCCTGTGTAATCTCTTCAGCGTCTTGGCTGTTTCTTAACATTGAAAAAACCTTAGCGAAAATTCTCTCCTGGTATTTTAATACCAATTGATTGTAGGCATCTAAATCACCCTTGCGGGCACGATCTAGGGTAAGGTCATCTGATTCATTATCCATAATTAGGGGTAATTAATGGTGGGGGTATCTGAGTATAGTACTGACATCCTTGCACAATTCAACTGCTCTCTTTAGTCTATTTTACGCCCCAAAGGACCTATGTTCATCTCCAGTAAGAAGAAAGCCGTCGTGCAGTGGTACAATTGCACCCTAGGCACTAAGGGCAGCTTTGAAACCCTCCCCGCCAAACTCCCCTCGGAGAGTCTTTTGCCATCCATTATTCTCACTCAGAATTCTGGTCATATTTCCATCGAATCAGTCGCGGGTAAAAAGATTTTCGTGAACGGAAATTTACTGATTAAGCCCACACCGATTTCCGAGACAACGACTCTACAGTTTCCTGATTCTCTCTGGGTAATCAGTCCAAGTCCCGAAACTGATTTCAGTGCAGTAAATAATACTCTCTGGACTTTGTTCGACGCTTCGACCGGCGAAAACGTTGGTCAGTACCCCTCTAATCAACTTTTGAACGCAGCCCAACACTTAGGTCGTGCACCCGAAACTCTTGCCTGCACTCCCAACGGTTTAGAAGTAGGTTTTAATCTTTCTCAGATTGCCAGTCACCTGAGTCCACACAAAGACAATTTTGCGCTGACTAAATCTTCCGTCACTTTAGCTGAAGAGAAAAATAAAGGTAGTCATAGCTGCCCAGTCTGTTGGACACGATTTAATCCAGGCGACGCTCTCAGCATCGCCGTGCACGAAGACCTACGCGGTGATCCGATTCTCGGTAGCGATGCGCGACTTCGCTTCAACCCCACCCGCTTTAACGATCAAGGGCTCGCACTCGACCCCATGGGCCTCGCCTGCACCGACATGGCCTGCCCTCACTGCCGTCGCCAACTGCCCCCCGGTTACCTGGACATGCCCCATCAGATTTTATCGATCGTGGGAGCCCCCAGTGCTGGTAAATCCTATTATTTGGCCGTACTTACTAGAATTCTCCAAGAGAAACTGCCGACAGACTTCGGACTGGCATTCAAAGACGCCGATCCCACGGGCAACCTACTCCTCAATCAAATGCGGAACTCCCTCTTCTCCGCTACCACACCGGAAGAAGCTCTCCTTGGCAAAACCGCCCTCGAAGGAGCCACCTACGAAAAACTTCCGCGACTCGGACGACTCGTCTCTCTCCCCCGTCCGTTCATTTACACTCTCAGCGTCCCCAGCCATAAACAAAAAGAGACTTCGATTATTTTCTATGATAACGCCGGTGAACATTTTGAGCCGGGCATCGATATCCATGACTCACCTGGCGCGATGCACGTCGCCACCGCAGCAGGACTCATCTTCCTTTTCGACCCCACCGCTAACGCACGTTTCAAAGCAAAATTAATCGGCGTCGATGATCCACAACTTTCCATCAAAGGTCGTATTGATCAACAAGACACGATTCTTGCAGAGATGGAAACTCGCATCAAACGCGTCATGGGGATTTCTCAACAAGAACGCATTGATACACCGTTGGCTTTTGTCGTTGGAAAATGCGACACTTGGCAGTTCTTACTCTCTTCCCCCATCGAACCTATTCTCCAAAATGGAAAAATTGATTTAGAAGCGATTCACCGAAATTCAGACCGCGTTCGTGAGGCACTCATTCAACTTTGCCCAGGACTCGTCGCCACGGCCGAATCACTCACCCAAGAAATTCGTTATTTCGCGGCCACCTCTTTCGGTCACCAGCCCGTCGTTATTTCCGAAGGTCCGAATAAAGGCCGTATCGCACCCGACCCACAAAAA
Organism: Opitutia bacterium; assembly: GCA_037138415.1. Classification (GTDB taxonomy): domain Bacteria; phylum Verrucomicrobiota; class Verrucomicrobiia; order Opitutales; family UBA953; genus UBA953. The sequence goes on from JBAXIK010000010.1 coordinate 20,267, forward strand.
CTCGCGCCCGCCTTCGTCGAAGCCCCCGTTTATTGGCTCATGCATTTAGCTTCACCCGAACTGATTCCAGGAAAATAATCTATGCCCCTGCAACTGATATTCACTTCCGCCCCACGCGGCCTCGTAGCCGGGCGTTCAGGATATTGCACGGTAGTACGTCATCGCTCGATCCCCGATCGCTTGGCACAAATTTTAGAGTCAGTCGGTACACCTCATCAGAATCCCGAAGGAGCTACTTACACTTTTCGAATCATCGAAGCTAGTAATGCAAACTGGTTCGTGCTGTCTCGATTCGTCGCGCGAGGACTCGACTACTCACAACGCGATAATCGTCTGGCACATCATTTAATTTTCACCGCTGAAGAAGCCGCTGTCTTACCACCACCCGCAGCGATTGCATTTCGTTGGAATGGTTGGCTGACCGAATGGACTAAAGAACCGACCTGGCTGACCGAAGATACTCGTCCCTTATTACTCGATAATGCACCCGCACTCCGACCCGCATCCTGTTGGCGTGAATTCTCGGGCACTGGGGCCAAAGCCTCGTGGTTAGTCAATGAAGTCGGACCCACTACACTTTGCCTCACCCAACCACCTGAAGATAAAATCCTCCTTCGCTTACTGGCTGAATCCGCTGCATTATTAGAACAGTCAGCATGGTATGCCACCTTCACCACGAATGTCATTGTTACCGGTGCAGATGGATTTAATTGGGCGGTGGGCACAGTCACCGGCAGACCCGAAATAAATCTCAGTCAAGCAAACCAACTCCCTGCCCCTACGGGCGAACTCGCTGTTCAAGCAGCCACAGGAAACAGCACAGCTATTTCAGTCCGTTCTAGAAACGAAAAAAATAGTGCCCCAGAAAATATTACAAAATCAAATCCCTCAAAGTTACCTTGGAATTATATTATTATTTTCTTCGTAGTTGGCATTTTGGCCATCGTTGCTGCCCTAGTAATCGGACAGTCTAGCAATAGTTCTACTAAAACTGTCTCGCCTAACAATCAGCCAGCTCCGGCAATTAATACCAGTCAAAGTAATGACATTATTCGCAGTAATATTGCGATACAAGGTGTCGCCAGTTTTCTGGACAGTGAAAAATATGTCGAGGCAGGTAAACTCTGGCTCGAAAGTGTAAATCTGTCTCCCAGCTTTGCGGATCGCTATCGCGAGCAATATTTAAGCCGTATCACGAAAAACTACGCGGAGAAAACAACCAAGCAACTTTCACAACGTCTCACCCTGCCCAATCTCGATAACAATACCGTGGTCGAAATTGCCGAAGACGCCGCTACCGCGGTGCGTGTCGGTACCGACTTAAATATTCCGGTCGACGCACAGTGGAAAAAATTAGTAAACGTAAATGAACAAATTCAGATTATTTCTCAATTAGATGCTCGCCCCGTTATCTTAATCAGCGGCAGCTGGCAAACAGCTGATCTTGGTAAATCAGCACCTTCTTCCGCTGAGTTTAAATTAAGTAATGCTGGTGCAGAAAAGATTTTGCAGTTTATAGAATCAACCAAAGTTACCCTTGAGCTAACGGTCAGTGTGCGTGTGCGCCTACTTCCGTTAAACAGTTTTCATAAACGCGACGACGTTACACCCTATCATAACGCTGAAATTCGTCGCAGCGGAAAAAACACTTGGATTGAAACCAGTGGCACCGCAGGCAGCGCTCCGATTATTCTTGGGATTGGACCTAAGAAAAACTCCTTGGAACTTAATTTCGCGGATGGAACCGCCACCAGCCTACAGGAACAAAATCGTTTGCTGGAAATCGTTTTAGCCAATGGCACTCGACAGTGCATCGCCCTCATAGCTGACTGGAAAAAAATCAAGCCTCTCAATCTTGGCACTTGGGCCCTCGAAGCAGATAAAGATACTGGCGTAGTGCATGCTGCAGCCTGGGCCGAAAATGCCCTAGGTGCTTTTCAACCGGAGACAGGTTCAGTCGGACTCTACCCAGCCGGACACGAATTTCCCGATCACGACCTCGCCTCCATTCGAGCCACACGCTCACTACTTGAAACCGATTTACTCCGCAACGAATACAAAGAAAGTACACGTATCTCGAACAAAGAAATCATCAAGTCGCGCAAACAATTCTTCAGCCAAGGTGATTACATTAATGCCGGACGTCCTTGGTCACTCACAATCATTAGCCCCAAAGGCGATGCAGGCCCCACCTTGATTGAGTTCCACTAAGCTCAATGCAAATTGATAAACTCATTGCACGTATTCGTGGGCAACTCGAAATTGGTACGCCCGACCTCGAAGCTCGCACTTTGGCCAGCGAGTATTCTGGGCTTTGCCAGCGCGCCCGTGAACGTCTTGAGCAATGCAACACCCTCATTCGTAATGGTAATGATTACGCGGCTTTTCAAATTGCCGAAACCGAGCCCGACTTACTGACACTTTGCAGTCAACTGAGTTTTGCTGACTCCGAACGCTGGCATACCCTGTGTCGGGAACGTGGACTTCCTTCTGGGTTTGTTTTAGACGAACAACACGTCTTAGCCGTGGAAGGTTTATATGGAAAATCGATTGGCGAAAACCATCCACTCTATCGCGAGTACCGAGATGCCATGCGCACACGCGATGAAGATCGGGCCTTAAATATCCTACGCTCGATTGTCAGAATTAATCCTGAAGACCCCACCGCACGCTCGGAATTAATTCGTCTGTCTGCTAAGTTTATTCGCGAGTCGCTTAATAACTTAGAAAAATTATTAGATGAAAATAAAGAAGATGAAGCGATTAGTTTGATGGGGCAAATGGAACGCTTTGGTGATGACGACCTAAACTCTCAACCCCAGTGGGTTCATGCACTCAATCGTAGAATCAGTATTTTACGTCAAAAAGCCTCACAGCAAATTCCCAGCCTCATCAAAGAAGCAGAGTCTGCGAAGCGTGACGGGCAGTGGGACTTATGCATTAGCTCCTTGGCCAAAATCAGAACCCTCGAACGCGACCACCAACTCAGCCTCACCGCAGAGGTTCAAACCTCTATTAAAAATCTAGAAAATTGGGCTGGAGAACTAGCTGCCACCCACGAGGCAGAAGCGACGATTAAATCCAACACCCAACAATTAGTGACACAGTGGGAAAATCTTTCCGATAGTATCCAAAACGGTAAATCACCTGTGATTTTAATTTCTAGTCTGAATGATTGGCTAGAACGTGCTAGAAACTTCGCCGAACATCTTCCGAGTGGATTAATTGATGAAGTTAATTCGGTGCTGAAATTAAGCCATTCACGGCTCATTCGCCACTATGTCCTATTGATTTCTGCCTGGATTGCCGGTTTTCTCGTCCTCATCGGGGCAATTTTCTACGCCTATCGCAATCAGGAATTAAAATCAGAGGCTCGACGTAATTTCCAAGAAATTAGATCACTATTAGAAATCTGGGACACCGAAGTCGCTGCCCAGAAACTGTCCAGCGATAATAAAAATAGTCTATTAACCGAAAAAAGTTCTGAGTTCTTGGATGAGTACTCAGAAATCAAAAAAGAAATTCAAAAACAACGCGAAAACATTACCAGTCTACGCACCGAAGCCAATTACCTCCAACAGGCTCTTAAATCTGGTATAAATCTTTCGAACTACGCAGAAATTAATACCCGCGCTAAAGCCTATATTCAGGCCGTGTCACCCGTGGGACCTAAAGCCAAAGAGGAGTTAAAGAAGCTCTGTCCCGACCCCGCCCTCATTCTTTCGACCTGTCAAAAAATCACTGAAGAGAACCGTACGCAGTTATTTAACTTACGCATCGAACTCAAAAAATCTATCGGTAGTAACGAGAAAATCTCTGATCTGCCGAATGCGATTAGTACCATTGAGAAAATTCGCCCACTGATTCTTAGCCTTTCCATCGCAGGCGTGAAAGACCTAGACGAAGCGAATGCTGAAATTGATCGAGCTAACATCCGAATTAGCAGTGAAAATAATGCTCTTTCTCAACTACAGAGCCTCACCCAGTCGACCGATCTAAAAATCTATTTAAATGCCCTTGGCTCTCTTACCAAAAATAATACCGCCAGTTCACATCTCAATAAATGTGCACAGACTATTATCAATCACTCTCCTAAGATCCTCACTCTTCCCCGTTCAGTTTTAGCTCCACACATCGGAGCCATGTGGGATAGTATTCCGAATACCGACTCATCCGGGCTCTTCCAGCCGTCTGAACTCACCCCCTTCGAATCTAATATCGTTCAAGCCTTAGCCGATACCCGTACCACCCTCTCCCTTCGTCGTTACTACGTCCGTCAAAATTCTTCCGAAGGTATCAAAAAAATACGTACCGTTGTCATCTCTGGCGAACTCGACATACAACGCAAAGGCTTTAACGGCGGCATCGAATATGTGGTAAGTGCCAAAGAGCTCAATCGTGACGGTGAGTTAGTTGATTCTACTTGGAGTCGACGAGAATTCCGAACGGAAAAAGGTGAATTTATTTCCCGCGGTGAAGACTTGGTAGAAGAGACTCCTCTGGGCGAACTCGATTATCTCCGACAATTCAATCGCTTCTTCGAAGTTAAAAACGGACAACTCTCCGAACCTATCATTCGTAAACTAGATTTAGTCCGTCGCAGCCCAGCCCCATTCTTCGAACTCAGGGCCTATCAACTCCAAGAGCTTTTCAAAGTCGCTAATCAACGTCCGGATGTTTGGGGAATCTTATACTCGCCCTCGGCGCAACGTGACGCTGAGCAACTCCGCCGGATTACTCAAAGTTCGATTAATTCCTACGACTTCTTATTCAAAGAAAAATGGGCCGATGTCATGGGTGATCTCAAATCGATTTTTCTCCGCCAAGGCGGCTGCACTTACGCCGAAGAAGCGCGTTTCTGGCGAAGCCTCATGGCGACCCTTCGCACACAGAAAATGATTTATATCGGTTTCCAATCCGATGAAGGTGAAGCGATTCTGCGCGAAAAACTTTCCGATACTATAATTTTCGGCATAGATAATGAGGGCAAAGCCAATGTGATTTATCGCGTCGATGCCGATGGCAACCGCACCCGCATCAACGAACCCGCGCCTCTCTCACCCCTGCTCCGCCTTTCGACAACAATCACCGAAGCCGCAAAAGCTTCCAAAATTCCTGCCAACCTCAACGTACCCGAAGGAGGTTGGGAAGTCATTCTTCTTGGTCGTGACTTATAAACGATGAGTAAACAATCTACATTTCGTCTTCGCTGGAAAGGTGTTATTTCCGAGCCACTCTCCTTGGGTCAGATCAGCGATAAATTACGTTCCGGCGAAATTAGCTTAATCCATAATATCGAAGTCGAAGGCTCCTGGATAACTATTCGCGAGTATTTCCGAACCATTGGCCTCAGTCGCTCGCCCATCACCACCGCCAGACAAATCCAAAATCAGGAGTCAGTCATCAACCCTCCGGAAACGAAATTGGAAACACATTATAAAAGTTCTCAGTCTAACCTCGAACACACCGTTCGCATAGGCTATCTCTGGTGTGGCTCTACTTTTATTTTCCCGCTTTTATTTTCCCTCATCGTACCCTTGTTAGAATTTTTAACTAAATCTAGTTTTCCATTCTCCTCCCGATTCGTATTACTTGCCTTTGGGACACTTGCGGGATGCGGACTTCCCTACCTATCCATTCGATACATCAACTCGACCATTCAAGACCAAGGGCTGAGTGATATCATGAAAGATCAGCAAAAACTTTACGTCACCCTCGCCACGGCCAGTGGCCTCATTTGGCTCACAGTTTTCTGGATTTTAGCAGGGACAAAGACCTAATTCTTCAATCCGCTTGACGCATTGGGACGACCTGATTGAGATACTTTCTTCCGGTTTTCGGTAGCGTAGCTCAGATGGTTAGAGCGCGGGACTCATAAGCCTGAGGTCGGCAGTTCAATTCTGCCCGCTACCACCACCGGAAATTTATTATTTAATAATCGGGCCAACAGGAATGTCTAAGCCATCGCGCCAGAGCGATTCCATGCTGTAACTCTCACGTACGTCTGGACGGAAAATATGCACGAGGACGTCAAATCCATCTACGACCGTCCAACCGCTTTCACGTTGCGACTCAGTTCCACGTGCTGGATAGCCGACTTCATCTAGAGCTTTTTCAACTTCGATGCGCAAGGCACGCAAATGCGGATCGGATGTTCCCGTCGCAATCACCATGTAATCAGCAACCGAAGAAAGTTGGCCCAACTCTAAGACGCGAATTGATTCAGCTTTTTTGTCATCGAGCGCTCTGATTACCGCAATCACATGGGCGGGCATCTTGGAAGCGACTTTTTGGGCCACAGGCTTCACCGACTCCGAGCGAGTCTTCGCCTTGCTGGCCGCCGGCTTTTTAATAATTTTACGGCGTAATGGTTTCGGTGCTGCTTTTGATTTTAACGCAGGTTTAAATTTTTTCTTTTTAGGAGCGGGCATGTTAGGATTGATAAAGTGAATGCTCATCGATGTAGGCACGTACCGATTTGGGCAAGCCGTTTCCAAAAGGCTTTCGCTCCATTAACGACAAACGCAATGCGGTGGACGAAACCTTCACGGGAGGAGCCCTTAAAATGGTTACTTTTACTTTTTTCGCAATCGACCGAGGCGGCTCTGTCGAAATGTCGTCCCGACTTAAAACCGCAAATTCCACGTATCGACCCAATTCTTCCACATCCTTCCATCGATCAAGTCGGGCTAGCTGATCCGCACCGATAATCCATACGCGACGCGAGTTCGGAAAATCCTTGGCCAGCTCCCGTGCCGTGTCGACCGACCAACACACGCCCTCGCGTCGAACTTCACGGTCATCAATCACCGCCCATGGACAGGGCTCAAAAGCTAATCGTGTCATCGCCAATCTATCCGTCGCAGAAGCCAAGGGTAAAGCTGCTCGCAACGGTGCTAAGCCCGCAGGAATAATTCTTACCTCGTCCAGCGATAACTGACGCCACGCCGCCGTCGCCGCCGCCACATGGCCTGCATGCGGAGGGTCAAAAGTACCTCCTAAAATGCCAAATGAGGCCGTCATGCGGTCATACTTGCAGACTTGAGCCCGCTGGCAATCCAAAGCAGGCTTGAGCCCAAGCAAATACCGAGAAACACTTCACCTATGGCCGTTGCCACAAAATTTCTACCTGCTGGGTTCGACATCAAAAAACCTATCGCCGTGATTGCCGGTCAAGGACGCTACCCCGCCCTTCTCATCGAGTCCGCCCGTGCCCAAGGTGCTAACATCAAGCTTCTCTCGTTTGAACAAGAAACGGATCCTAAATTAATCGAAACATTTTCCGCACAAGACCATCGCTCTATCACCGTCGGAAAATTAGGTCAGTTACTCGATGCCTTAAAGGAAGTCGGTGCGGAAGGTGCAGTGATGGCCGGACAAATCACCCCGCGAAAACTTTTTTCGGGAATGATTCCTGATTTAAAATTGGTCGCCCTCTTCGCAAAACTGAAAGAGCGTAACGCAGAGACTATTTTTGGTGCGATCAGTGTAGAGATTGAAAACCTTGGTATCAAAATGCTCGATGCCCGCGTATTCCTAGATGAACACCTCGTCTCAGCGGGTTGCCTAACGGGCTGGTCGTGCGGGGTTTCCGACACAGAATTGGAATTCGGCACACTTATGGCGCGCGAAATGGCGCGACTCGATATTGGGCAATCCGTCGTCACCGCCAAAGGTACCGTCATCGCTGTCGAGGCTTTTGAAGGCACCGATCAAATGCTTCAGCGCTGCGCCCAAACCGGCGGAAAAGAAATGCTTTTGATTAAGACCACTAAACACGCACAAGATTTTCGCTTCGATGTCCCGTGCTTCGGCATTCAAACTTTAGAAAGCATGGCCAAAGGGGGCGTCCAAAAAGCTGCACTCGAAGTAGACAGCGTTATTCTCATCGATCGCCCAGCCGTGATTGCTCACGCTAAAAAATTAGGTATCGATATTATCGGCTTTCCCAAAAAATAATTTTTAGCCGTCAAAAAAATTCCAGGCGAGAATTGACTCGGCGAGAATCCAGCCAGCAATCAGCGCAAAAACTAAAATAAAGAATCGCCGATAGCGTACCCAAAAACGTGAAGGCTCTTCGGGCGTTTGTACATAGCCTTCGGAATCGAAAAATCTTTTAATCATCGCCCAAAGTGAGAAATTTTTTCCAGTGTCGAGTATCTGATAACTGTACCGCATGGGCCGATAATCTTTGGGTTTAAACCTCTTAAAAAGGCTGAATAGCATATTCTGACCCTAGAGGCATCTCTGACGCTTTACAAGCGACACCTCTAAGCCTTATGACATCTCTGTGAAGTCTACCACCCGGTCCATTCGCGCACTCAAAGGCACCCGTCCTATCGTATGCCTCACGGCCTATGATGCTATCACCGCAAGAATCGCTGACCAGGCCGGCGTCGACCTTATCCTCGTGG
>JBAXIK010000011.1:0-26312 GCA_037138415.1 Opitutia bacterium
TCGCAAGTCGGTCCAGTGACAGGCAGACGCCTACGAGAGAGTTTCGGCAATGACTTATCCGCCGCTTTATCAGCTTCGGCGAATGATTTACGAAAAGTTAAAGGGTTAACCGAGCCCACCATCCGCTCTCTGCAGGAGAAAAATTTCGATTGGGTGAAAGAGTTAAGCGAAGTCGAAAAACAGGGTTTTAAAATTATCGATGAAACTTCGGTGGAGTGGCCGCAGTCCTTACAACAACTATGGGATCCACCTCTGGTGCTTTACGTGGATGGACATGGCATCCCCAATGAAAAATCCATCGCTATCATTGGATCAAGACACTGTTCGCCCTACGGAACTTATTTGGCCCATCACTTCGCTCAAGAATTAGCGAAGTTGGGATGGTGGATTGTGAGTGGTATGGCTCGCGGGATTGATTTTTCGGCGCACGAAGGTGCGCTCAGCGTCGACGGAAAAACGGCGGCAATCTTAGGTCATGGAATTAATCTAACCTATCCGCCTGAAGCAGTATCGCTGCGTAGAAAAATTTGTGAGAGTGGATGCATCCTTTCGGAGTTTCCGTTGGGACGACCGGCTGATCGACAAAGCTTTCCGCAGCGCAATCGACTAGTGGCTGGACTCGTTAAAGCCGTTATCATTATCGAAACTGATGTGGACGGAGGGAGTATGATTACCGCTCGGTTTGCTGGAGACTTAGGAAAAACCCTTTTGGTTGTGCCTGGGCGAATCGACAGTCCTACTAGTCGCGGTTGTCATCAATTAATCCGTGATGGGGCGACGTTGGTGAGTTCGCTCGATGATATTTTATCAGAAATCGGAGAACAACGTGGCCAGCTACAAATCCCTTTCGAACAAATGGACCCCGCAGACAGTCATTGGTTAAAACATTTTAAAGGCGGAACCATTCATGACGCAGAATCACTTTCGGTGGTGGCAAATTGTCCGCTCGCGGATGCGGCGAGTGCACTCACGCTTTTAGAAATACAAGGTAAGCTTCTACGTCGCAGTGATGGACGTCACGAAAGATGATACTTAAGGATAAATCTTATAACCATCAGCCACGTCAACCGTCGTGGTTATTTTCGAACCTGTTAACCAATCTATGACCGCTTTAGGCTTAGCTAAAAAATCTCTTAGAAAATTAAAATAGGCCGTCGGCTCATTTCCAAAGTCGGCACTATACGACAAGGCTTGGTGTTGATTGGTTGAAATTCGGTCCGAGAGCCACAGTGCACGATCACAATGCCAGCCTTGCGAAACAAAAATAATATTGTCATCAGGAAAAACAACGGCGGCCCGTTTTACTGAATCGAGCGTTCTCCATCCATACGGATCCAAAACAATCGGCGTGGTGACTCCCGCTTCGAGCAATCGATTGGCCATTGTACGGGCTTGAGAATTTAAACCCGACGTCACCACTAATTTAATTTTTCCGCTGCGACAAAGTTTAGCGGCTGCCTCAATTCTTAATTTAAAACACTCACTCAGTTTTCCAGTCTTTTCATCGCGCTCATCTAGGCCCAATAAAACAAGAACCGAGTCTTGGAGAATTTGATCGGGGCTATTTCTCAAATCCCGACCCCATCCAGCGGACCAAATCCACAAATTTGAAATGACAAAGAATGCACCTAGCAGACCTAAGACCCAAAGAATTATCCTTCTCAGTATCGGATTCATACCCTAACTGTAACCCAGAATTTAGGCCATAAAAGCGTAAAATTCACCTAACTGTGCTTAAATTTAGGCAGAATCGGTTGCTAATAGTAGGTTTAGTGACAATGTAAGCTCGGGTGTGTTTCTGGCACGCTTACTGCCTACTTTTACTCAATGAGTGCAACAATCAACAATGCTAAAGTTCTGATCGTCGATGATGACAAAGATCTACGCTATTCCCTTCGTCGTGCGTTAGCTGGGCAGGGCCACAATGTTTTAGAAGCCGATAGCGGTGAGACTGGCGTCGCCTTAGCCAAGCGCGAACAACCCGATGTGATTCTCTTAGATAACCGCATGAGTGGAATCTCGGGGATCGAAACCTTGCAGATGCTTCGTGGTGCACAGCCTCAAGCAATGGTGATTTTAATGACGGCTTTTGGAACAACCCAAACAGCCATCGAGGCGATGAAGTTTGGTGCTTACGATTACGTCATGAAACCTTTCGACCAAGCGAAGCTCATCGCACTGGTTGATCGAGCACTCGGTGCGCGACGTGATTTAAGTTCTGCATCAAAAGCCGGACGCTCTTTGGTGAATCCAGCCGACTACAAAGAAGGCATCGTGGGAAGTTCTGAACCCATGCAGGAAGTTCTGAAATCCATTGGCCAAGTCGCCGCGAGCGATGCCACCGTATTAATCACGGGTGAAAGTGGTACTGGAAAAGAATTAGTGGCGCGCTGTATCGCCCAACACTCACTCCGCGCCAAAGGTCCTTTCATCGCAGTCAATTGCGCCGCGATTCCGGAAAATTTAATTGAGTCAGAATTATTCGGACATGAAAAAGGTGCATTCACGGGAGCAACCAATCAAAAGCCTGGAAAGTTTGAGCTTTGTGATGGTGGTACCATTTTCCTCGATGAAATCGGAGATATGTCACTCCCGACGCAAACCAAAGTATTACGCGCGATTCAAGATGGGGAAATCCAACGCGTCGGCGGAACCACCACTTTAAAAGTCAGCGTACGTTTAGTGGCTGCGACCAATAAAGACCTCGAAGCGATGGTCGCTACCCGTCTATTTCGCGAAGATCTTTTTTATCGCCTCAACGTTTTCCGTATCCGCCTACCAGCCCTACGTGACAGAAAAGATGACATTCCATTGCTCGTTGATTACATGCTTCAACGCCAAGCTGCTGCGCGCAAAGGCAAGCCCAAGCGCCTATCTAACGAGGCCTTGGAGAAACTCGTTGCACATGATTGGCCGGGTAACGTGCGCGAACTCGAGAACGTCATTCAACGTGCCAATGTGATTGCAAAGGGCGAAACCATCTTAGCTAAAGATTTACCACCAGAGGTTACTAGTCCGCGCCGCACTGCACCTAAGGCAACCACGGCGGCAAATCCTGTTACCACTGGAGTTACTCAACCTGAAGTCAGTACCGTAGCGGACGCTCCGTCCTCACATTCATTATACGACGCCCTCTATAAGCAGAATCGCGTGGATGATGGTAGAAATATTTTAAATACGATTGAAATTGAATTGATCAAGCGAGCGATGGAGGAAACAAGAGGTAATCAACTGCGTTCCTCGAATATCTTGGGCATCAATCGATCGACTTTGAAAAAGCGTCTTCTTGAAATGCAACAGGCAGGCATCAAGTTCTTCACCTAAAAGGTTTTACTCGTTAAGTTTTTTGGTGTTAAAGAATTCCATGCGCCCCACCGTATGGATTCCCCTAGTCCTTTGTATTATTGTTACTGGATGTTCCACAGCGAACGAGAGCGGACTTAACGTTAAATCTTTCAATGATCGGGGAGTGATGATGTACGCCGACGTCACTCACGGGAAAGCTCCTTACGCCAAAGACCCAACGGTTATTAAATTTAAAGGGAAATACTGGATGTATTATTCCGTACCCGAACTCGAAGGCATGCTCGGCTGGAGAATTGGTATTGCGAATAGCGACGACCTCATCGTTTGGAAAAAAGTAGGGATGATTCAACCAGAGCAAAAAGTGGAGGCCAACGGCTTCTGTGCTCCTGCTGCCATTATGCTTAACGGTAAAATAAATCTTTTTTATCAAAGCTACGGAAATAAAAAACTCGATGCCATCTGCCACGCCTGGTCGGACGACGGCATTCATTTCACCCGCAATCCCGCTAATCCTATTTTTCGACCACACGGAGATTGGACCTGTGGACGCGCAATCGACGCCGAAGCCGTCATCGACGGTGACCGGCTCCTTCTCTATTTTGCCTCGCGTGATGTTGACTATAAAATCCAACTCATCGGTGTAGCCGCCGCACCTCTCAACTCAGACTTATCACCTAGCCATTGGAATCAACTCGTCGATGCTCCGATTTTAAAGCCCACTTTAGATTGGGAAAAAAGTTGTATCGAGGCAGCGAGTATTATCAAACGTGATAATGTTTTTTATATGTTCTACGCTGGAGCTTTTAATAATGAACCGCAGCAAATTGGCGTAGCAAAAAGCACCGATGGAATTAAGTGGGAACGGTTAAGCGATCAGCCACTCCTTGCTAACGGAAAACCTGGTAGTTGGAACTCTAGCGAATCGGGTCACCCAGGGATTTTCCACGATACCGACGGACAAGATTATTTATTTTATCAAGGCAACAACGACAAAGGTAAAACCTGGTATCTTTCCTTCGTAAAAATCGGTTGGAAAGACGGCCGTCCGTTCGTCATTGAGAGTTCGAAGTAAGCGCTTGATTTAGAACATCGACCAAACGCTTGCGAATCGGCTCAGCCAATTTTGCGAGGTGGCGTTGAGCTGCTTCGTATTGCGAGCGGCCTGCCTCAGTTTCGATACAAATAGGCTCAAGTCCGACTGCAGAAAAATCATAGGGCGAAGCGCGCATATCGATAGAGCGAGCCTCATGAGCCAGACGATAGGAATCGGTCGCTAAATCGGATGAAACCCAGGGTAATGATTTCATGGTCCATTTATATAAATCCATCGTCACGTGGACGCAGCCAGGTTGTTCATTTTTAATACGACCGACTAAATCAGGCTCTGAATGATTGAGAGGTTTAGCGGTAGGCGTAAAAAAACGGAACGCATCATAGTGCGTACAACATACCGGCATTGAACGCACTACTTCGTCAGTCCCCTGCGCACCTAAGCGCAGTGGCCATTGAGAATGTCGACGCTGATCGGCTTGCTCGTAGACCATCGCCCACTCATGCAAACCATAACATCTAAAAAATGGAGGACGCGTGGTGACCGCTAAAGATAAATCGCGGATGAAGGTTAATCGTCGGACATCGCCCTCATTCATCGGTATTACTCTGATTAAGCCGTCAGCACCTTTTTGGAAATTCGCGTCCGTTAAAAGTTCATTGCCCTCAACGCAGGCGAATCCCACGCCGGGTGTCCAGCGACGTAATGCACTCAATCTAAAGGGATAATAAGTATAAAGAAAGTCTTCAACGGGATCCTGCTCACCGCGTGTGGCCCTTTGTTGACGGGCTTTAACTAACGCATCGGCGCGAGCTTCATGGCGGGATCGCTGTCCTCTCCATTCTTCAGGTGTTAAAATAATTTCTGATGTGATGGTATTATTCACACTCACTCGAATCGTTTGTGATGGACAGAGACTTTAATATATTTTTCAGCCCAACCAGGGAGAGAATTTATTTCTTCGGCGGTCAGAGGTCGCTTCACTTTTGCGGGCGAACCGAGAACTAATGAGCCGGGAAGAATAAAAGTATCTTTAGTCACCAACGCGCCAGCACCGATAATACAATCTGCCCCGATTACGGCGCCATCTAAAATCGTGGCGTGCATTCCGATCAAACAACGATCACCGATGGTGCATGCGTGGATCATGGCTAAGTGTCCGACGGTGACATAACTTCCGATGATCGCGGGAAGATCATCGGCAACGTGTACCACGGCACCATCTTGTATGTTCGTGCCTTCACCAATCGAGATCGGAGCGATATCGCCACGGAGTACTGCACAGGGCCATACGCTGGCTTTGGCCGCAATCGTCACGTTACCAATCACCACAGCGCGGTCGTGGACATAAGCCGTGTGATGAATCATCGGCCCTTTGGCCAAGTTACGGGTAAGTTCCTCGGAAAGTTTCTCGTCAGCTGAATCTGGATTTAACGAATTCGACACCCCACCAAGGTGTCGGCTGAGAGACTTTCAGGGAAGCCCGAAGTACCAAATTTCTAAAAATAGCCATTTTTAGTCAATTTTGAGTGTTATTTGCCTGGGGTGGTTGGAAAAAAACCACCAAGCCCAAGTTAAAAAATAATTCCCCTTGCCAACCCCCCGTCAGTTCATTTGCTCCGACCTTCCGACAGCCATGAAGGCCACATTTATCACATCCGGTCGCCAGTTCACAGTGAAGCAAGGCGACATCCTCATCGTTAACCAGTACCCTGGTAAAAACGAAGGGGACGTACTCACCTTTGACCAAGTTCTCCTCGTCGGAGAAGGCGCAGCTGCCAAGATCGGTACCCCGACAGTTGCAGGCGCCAAAGTCACCGCGACTATCCTAGAGAACAAGCGCGGCGATAAGATCGACATTTTCAAACACCGTCGCCGTAAAGGTTACTACCGTCGTCGCGGTCACCGCCAAGAACTGTCGGTTATCAAAGTCGAAACTATTTCTGCTTAACCCTTAATCAAGCACTACCATGGCAACCAAGAAAGGTGGCGGCACTTCCAGTAACGGCCGCGATTCACAATCCAAACGCCTCGGCGTTAAACTTTACAGCGGCGAATTCGCAACCGCTGGTTCAATCCTCATCCGTCAACGTGGCACTCAAATGCGCGCGGGTCGTAATGTAGGGATGGGACGCGATCACACTCTCTTTGCTAAAGCCGACGGCTTAGTGAAGTGGGATGCTGAACACCGCCGCGTTGAAGTGGTTCCTACCGCTTCTAACAGCTGCGCTATCTAATTCGTTTACATCAAACGATAACCAAAAGCCGACAGTTCAGTCGGCTTTTTTATTATACAGAGAATCTTCCTCGGTCTCGCTGGTAGGCGAAACTCGCAGGGCTCATCTTTCTATCATCTTCTAGTTCTGACGACTACTTAACTTTTCCAACTGCGAACGGAAAATCGCACGCGTCGAATCTGCATAGATCGGATCATGGACAACATAATCGCAGACTCTTTCTAATACGCGCGAATCATCTGCGCTCACTCGGTGCATGGAATCTAATTCCGTGATTAATAACTTGAGGTGCTCAAACGACAACAACGCTAAATCGAGTTCGGTCGTATCACTGAAACCGTACTCGGGATCGTCAGCTTCCTGAGACAGGAGCATGGTATTTTGAGGATGGTGCATTTGGGGTGCATCTAAAATACTATGCGAAAATCAGGTCTTGGAAAGATAATCCATGTTAAGAAACTATGGATACAGTGTGACTATTGAGTGACGGACGTGCTGTGAATAACTCTTAAATTCCGGAGTAACTCGTCGAGCGCCAAAACTTCCAAGTCATCGCCAGGGCCACTAAAACAAGGCCAAACGCTAACGCGATCCAGATTCCCGCCGCTCCTAGATGACAGGGAAACGCCAATAACAACGCCAAGGGTAATGTGATTAACCAATAGACAATGAAGACCGCCCAAGAGGCCCAGGCAGCACAATTGATCGAGCGAAGTAAATAGGCGGCGACAATTTGTACTCCATCAAACGGAGCCCACACGGCAGCGAAAATAAGTAAGACGGAGGCGAGCGTTGCCGTATCTGTTCCAGCCACGCCATAAAGTTGAAGCAAGCTTGGGCGCATTAAAATCATAGCCAATCCGTAGAGAGCCATGAAACAACCACCCATCATAATTGCACCCCAACCGACAGCATGAGCGCGTTTGATATCTTTCGCCCCATAGGCTTCGCCTGTTCGTATACCCGCGGCGATGCCTAATCCGAGTGGCAACATGAAGGCAGCGGATGCAGTACTGATTGCTACTTGGTGGGCCGCTTGTGCGGTGGGTGAAATCCATCCGGCAAAAATAGGGACGACCGCAAAAATTCCGACTTCACTCAAGCTGTGTAAACCAGCGGGAAGTCCGGTCTTCAATAAACGCGCGAAAACTTTTTTCTGAAAGCCTTCGGCCCAGTTCACCTCGCCACGTCCCGGGGTGAACCAGAGTCCGATAAGACAAACCAGGCGCGAAACGAAAGTTGCCCAACCCGCGCCAGCTAAACCTAAATTGGGAAAACCCCAATTACCATACATCCACAACCAGTTTAATAAAATATTGAGCAGTAATCCGACCGTTAACCAAACCAAAGAAATCCAAGGCTGGTTTTGAGTATCACGATGACAACGCAGGGCATGGAATAATAAACCGGGGACCATCGCCCATGCCATGATGATGAAGAAGTCGTGGGCTTCCTTGGCGACTTCGGGTGCCGACCCTAAGTGATTTAAAAAGTATGCAGCACCATGAGTAAGGACTGCAGCGATAGTACTAAAAATAAGTGCCAATACCATTCCGTGGCGAAGAATAGCAGGGGCAGATTCTTCAACCCCTGCCCCGTTGTCTTGTGATTGGTAAACGGAAATAGCGCCGACTAGTCCAATGCCAAAAACATAGGGAATATAGTTAAGATTGGCGGCTAGTGCTGAGGCAGCCAAAGCGGTCTCGCCCAAGTGACCGGCCATCGTGACATCGATCACGAACATCAAACCGTAACCAAACATGCCCAGCATAATCGGTATAGCCAGTTTCAGTGTCGGCATAATTTCTTTTCTAATATGAGCGGCCTGCATCTGTACCCAGAAGTGGCGGTTAAATCTCAATTAGCGAGTTTTAATCAATCAATCCCACCACGTCTTCCGGCTCAACCCACGCGCAAATGGTCGACTTGGAACCGACGCGCTGACGCGGATTAATTTCTGATATTTTTAATACTAATCCTTGAACGGTCGAAAAATCATGCAGCGAAAAATCGCCCTGAAATAAAGTGTCGGTCACACTACCTTCGAAAGAATTTTCTTCAGGCGGCATTAAATCTAAGTGCAAACATTCGGGGCGAATACAAAGCGTAAACGACTGTCCTACAGCGGGCGGATGATCGACATCAGACAGTGCCCCATGGAGTTCGCCGAAATCAGTATGTGCAATAAATTCACCTGCTGCTTGGTGAACTAATTTTCCTTTAATTAAATTCGCAGAGCCTAAAAAAGTAGCAATCCAGCTATTCAAGGGACGGCGATAAACATCGAGTGGATTACCTGACTGTATGATTTTACCGTCGCACATCACACCCAGTTGATCCGCCATCGCAAAGGCATCTTTTTGATCATGCAATACGCACACAATCGTCATCGATCTCTCTTGGACTAATTTACGCAGACGATTGCGAAGCTCAATGCGCCCAGCAGTATCCAAATTACTAAAAGGCTCATCGAGTAATAATAACTTAGGGTTGGACATGAGCGCACGCGCGAGGGCGATACGTTGTTGTTGGCCGCCTGAAAGTTCGGAAGGACGACGCAAGGCCCAGGATTTAGCATCCACCGAATGTAATGCGTGGTTAGCGCGTTCTTTTACTTCGATCGGAGACAGACCTGAATCACTTAAATCCAGAGCCACGTTTTCCCATACGGTTAAATGAGGAAAGAGCGCGTAGTTTTGAAAAACCATGGCGGTCGCACGGGCCGTGGCAGTTTTCTCATTTAAATTTTTGCCCTCTAATTTTACAGACCCCGTATGGCCTTCGATCAATCCAGCTAATATTTTTAATAAGGTCGTTTTACCGCTGCCTGAGGGACCCACGAGGCAATATAAGGAACCCGACTCAACTTGGAGATTAACCCCGTTTAAAATTGGGTGTGAACCAATTTGGTAATGCAAATCTTGGATATTAATTGCTAACACGAATAGAAATTAAGCTTTCTTGTAAATAGGTGCAAGGATGGGTCGTTCACAATTTTAATAAATTAGCCGAGCGATGCTTGCCACCGCCCATCTTTTGCTCAAGTTTAAGGGTCATATGGCTAACGACGACGAAGAAGAAGAGAAAACCCCTGAGGCGCCCAAGGAAGCCTCGCCGAGCGCTATGCTCATTCAGAAAAAATTTCTCGAGCAACGTAAACTTTTTCTCTGGGGAGCTGTTGATGACGCCTCCGCTAAAGACATCGTAGAAAAACTCCTCTACCTCGAAAATTCCGATCCAGGAAAAGAGATTACTTTTTATATTAACACTCCCGGAGGTTCAATCACCGCAGGTATGGCCGTCTACGACACCATCCGCTTAATCACCTCACCAGTTAAAGTAGTTGTCACTGGTATGGCTGCTTCGATGGGATCGATTTTACTCCAAGCGCCGAAACAAAAAGGTGGTCGCCTCGTCTTCCCTCACGCTCGGGTGATGATTCACCAGCCGCTCATCATGGGTCGCATTCAAGCCCCAGCCGTGGATATCCATATTCAAGCACTTGAGATGGAACGCCTGCGCGCCGAGCTGAATGAAATTCTAGCTAAGGCATCAGGGCAGAAACTCGAAAAAGTAGTTAAAGATACCGATCGAGATTTTTACATGACCGCCGAAGAAGCCATTGAATATGGTTTAGCGGATGCGATAGTTAAAAAACTCTAAGCCACCGATTCATGGGCATCGGCGATCGAGCCTATATGCGAAACACGATTCCCTTTCGCTCAGGGATATCGGGTTCCGTGATCATTCTGTGCCTCATTATAGGCTTCTACCTGGTTGGGCTGGTACAAGACTCTACCCACACCGACTTAACCGCCTGGGCCATCCTACCTGAAATTAATTCGGCACCTTGGCAGTGGTTCACCTACGCTTTTATTCATTATGGGTTTTGGCATCTTCTAGGGAATGCATTAGGGCTTTGGTGGCTGGGTAAATCCGTGGAAGAGCATTATGGTGAAAAAATATTTTATCTGACTCTCTTCGGCGGCATTACTCTAGGTGCACTTTGCTGGTGGCTGACGGGCATAGGCGGAACGCGTTCAGAAAGTCATATCTTAATCGGGATTTCGGGAGGCGTCTATGCACTCATGGTTGTGGCGTTAATGGATCGACTAGAACAAGTCATCACCCTGTTACTTTTCTTTTTTATTCCGGTTAATATTAAAGCCCGTTGGCTTATGATTATTCTCCTGGCGATCACGGTTTTAGGTTGGGGCTTTTCGGAATTACCAGGGCGACATACCTGGACAAATTGGAGGCCCGTGCTCGACTGGGCGATGGGCAGTAGCCTCGCGCATTCCGCTCACCTCGGTGGCTTCTTATTTGGATGGCTGATGTGGAAATATCAAAATCAAACAAATCAGACAAGCAGGGGCGCTATACATTCAATGAGTAACCCTTTTGACGATGACGGCTCAACGTCTATTCAGCCAAAAACTGCCCTTAAAAATGGCAAAGTCCGAGCTGAACTAGATGCCCTACTCGATAAAATTTCCATCAAGGGTTTCGGCTCGCTCACCGAGTCCGAAAAACGCAGACTCGCCGAACTCAGCGATCAACTGAAATAAAATTTCTATGTACCTTCGCAGCTTTCTACTTTTTGTTTTCGCCTTCCAACTCAGTTACGGTGAAACGGACAAATTTACGACGACTGAGTTAATGCAGAATGAAACTCGGGCTACCGTAGCATTACTAGAGCGGCTGCATATCAGCAAAAAACAGATGCCCGAAATAGACACCAAGGAAGTCATTATTACCTACTGCGAAAATCTAGATCCTGCTAAAATGTACTTCTCGCAAGCTGAAGTAGATGAATTCGTCAGTCGTTACGGACGCAGCTTAGATTTATACTTAACCCGCGGAAATCTGACTCCTGCTTTTGAAATTTATCAAGTGTTCCGCAAACATGTCGAAGAACGTACGGCCAGCTCCATCCAGTCCTTAAACCAAAAAATTGATTTAACCCAATCGGGCTTCTTCCCAACTGATCGGAAAAAAGGCAACTGGCCGGGCGATAGCAAAGAGGCGGACGATTTATGGAGTCGTCGTTTAAGACTAGATATCCTGAGTGAATTATTAGGCGATGACCGTACGGCCAATAATAACCGCAATGAGCCTAAACAAAAGCCCACTCACGAAACCAAAGCACCCGAAGTCACACCCGAGAAAATCAAAGAGGCGGTGGTTCGTTTGAAAAAGCGTTACGAAAAAATTAGAGTCTATTTAAGTTTCGACCCCCAAGAGGTTGAAGAACTCTTTCTCAACTCTTATTCTACGCAGTACGACCCGCACTCTATTTTCTTTTCTCAGCAATCACTAGAAGAATTTGAAATCGGCATGCGTAATTCGCTCTGCGGCATCGGTGCCACCCTCAGCGATGAAGATGGCTATTGTACGATTAAAGAAATCTTACCAGGTGGCCCGCTCTTCCTTTCAGGCAAAGCCAAATCGGGAGATAAAATTATTGCAGTCGGACAAGGTAAAGACGGCGAGATGGATGATATCGTAGGACTACGCCTACAGAAAACCATTAATCGAATCCGCGGAAAACAAAATACCGTGGTTAAACTTTTAGTAGAATCGGGCGATGGCAGTGGTCGAAAAACCATTAGCCTCATTCGCGATCAAATTAAGTTGGTTAATCAAATGGCCTCTGCACGTTGCTTCGAAGGTCAGAACGGTAATCTCGGAGTGATTGAATTACCTGCCTTCTACGGAAAAAATTCTGATGGTACGGGCTCCAGCCCCACTAAAGACGTCGAGCAACTGATCATTAAACTCAAAGCCATGGGCGTGCGCGCGGTCATCTTAGACTTACGTAAAAATGGCGGCGGACTTTTAAACGAAGCCGTCGACCTTTCAGGATTATTTATTCCTACTGGATCCATTCTCCAAGTCCGCGACAGCCAAGGACGTATTGAAAATTATCGCGACGAGAATGCTAATGTTGCTTGGGATGGCCCACTCATTGTTCTCACTTCAAAACTTTCCGCTTCCGCCTCTGAGATTTTCGCGGGTGCGATGAAAGACCACCGCCGCGCCCTCGTGGTGGGCGACACCACCACACACGGAAAAGGATCGGTCCAAAGTATCATCGAACTGAATCGCGTATTTAAGGACTCAGATATCAAGTCCGCGATTAAAGTGACTATTCAAAAATGGTACGCACCAAGCGGCTCATCCATTCAGCTTAAAGGTGTACCTGCCGACATCATCGTGCCTTCAGTATTCTCTGTTCTACCCGTTGCTGAATCTGACTTAGATCACCCCCTGGCTTGGGATTCTATTCCTGCCTCGCTCACTAAGCCCGATGAAGGTCCATGGTTAAAGGCTCCGCTCTCGGATAATTTAATTAATATTCTCAAAGAAGCATCCGCCAAACGTCAGGCTGAACTTCCCGAGTTTTCTACCCTCAATCACTCCATTGAGTGGACACGTAGTCGCACCAATCGCAAAGAGGTATCCATCTCACTCGAACAACGTCGCCAAGAACGCACCGATGATCTGACCTTCCGTGAGCAAGTTCGTGGTGAGCTTAATCAATTCACCAAAAATTCATTCAAGGCAAAGGATGTTAAATTAGATGCCGCACTCGATCAGGAAAAGAAAGAAGGCATCGAGTATACCAATAAATCGAAACGCCAGTCGCGTATCCGTGAACCACTCGAAGACGAAGACTGGCCCGATTATGATATTCAACTACAAGAAGCGATTCGCATTGCCGACGACTGGAGTAAACTCCTGGCCGATAAAACTTCTTCGTCAGGTGCACCCGCTAAGACCGCTGAGCTCGTTCGTTAATTAGCGAGCGCGGTACAGACCGTGGGGATCATAAATCCACCAAGCGTCGAATGGATTAGATAAAGATGGGAGCTCGTAATAGGGCTTTCCGTTAGCATCAGCTTTAATCGCAATACCGGAGTACTCGGATTGAGCTGACTTCGGTAACATCGTCGTAGGTGCAGGCACCGGTGCAAGCATGTCGAGCACCGCAGTCTCTTCGATACGGTCCACAACGACATCAATCCATTTAAGTTCTTTCGCTTTCTCACCAAAGGCCTGCCAGTCACCGGTAGAGTCATTCTCGTACATCTTCTTCACAAAGTCATCCAGCGAGATACCCATCTTCTTTGCCACGGGTGTCGCCATGCGTTCAAACCATAACTTGGTGAACTCGATCTGTTCCTTCAACACAGTCATATTACCCTTCACGCTATTAGAAACCTGGTGATGGAGAATGATGGTATTGGGATAGCAGAAGGATTTTTCGGCACAGGTAGCAATCACCGCAGTCATCGATGCGGCAAAGCCCTTCACCACAACATAGACTGGAGCCTTGGACGCTGCCATCGCTTTTTGGATTAAGTAACCAGCCGAAACGGAACCACCTGGACTATTATCCACTACGATAAAAATTGGGAACTCGCTGGATTGATTATTATAGAAATTAATCCGTTGAGAAATGTAGTCAGCTAATTGATCGGTGACTGCCCCGTTAAAGGATATCCGGCGATCGGTAATATACAAAACACCATCCACATAAGGGTCTTTTAAATATTTCGGTTTTACATTGGCGGCGATTTTACGCGCTTCGTCTTCTTTCTGAAAACGATTAATTTCGTTCGTTAAGCGAGTGACGGTATTACTAGCCTCTAATTGCAATTGTTTAGCATCCACTTCAAGTTCGCGGATTTTATTATTCTTTTCGATTAAGCGGGCATTAGAGCGAGCAAGTTCGAGCGCTGACTGACGCTCAAGTTTAGTGCGCTCCTCTTCTAAGGTAGAGGCTTCGGCGGACGCTTTGGCCAAACGGAGAGAACGCTCGGCGGATAATTTCATCGCTTCAGCATTCAAGGGGGCAATTTCTTCCATACGCTTGGCTTCTTGCAGGGCAAGTTGGGCATCAATCAAAGCCTTCTCCACGCGCATGCGATCCACTTCCTTCATTTTTTCTTTTTGCTCAGGCGATAAGTCGTCGCGAGCAATCACCGGACCCGGTGCCACGGTAGTAGGTAGCGAAGCGTTAGAGGACGTAGGCGCACTAGTAGTATCAGTAATGGCTGACTTAGTTGGCGGTGTTTGGGCAAAAAGAATGGGCCCGACCAATAAACTAAAGATTTTTAAGTGATTATGTTTAGACATGTGATTTGTTTTTAAATTTAGCGGTAAATGAATTCGGTAGAAGGATCGTAAATCCACCAAATATCAAAAGGCGTTAAGGAATTTAAGGCGGTAGTGCCGTTGAGACCATCGGGTTTTATTGCACCTAAAGCAGGAACAACTGTAGTATTATTAACGCCCTCTTCAGTCATGCGGTCAACCACGTGGGTAACCCATTTCAATTTAACCGCTTCCGTTCCTAAAACTTTCCAATCGCCGGTAGAAACGGCAGAGTACATTTTCGCGACAAATTCATCGACCGTGATTCCCATTTTATTCGCCACTTTTACAAAAATTCTTTCGCACCAGATTTTAGACCATTTTAATTGCTGCTCTAACTGGGTCTGATTTCCCGAAAGCGAAGTGCTCGCTTGGTGATGTAAAACAACCGTCTGCGGATAAACGTAAGAGCGCTTAGCCATCGTCGTAATAATAGCAGCCATCGAGGCGGCATAGCCTTTAACCACTACGTAAACAGGGGCCTGCGATGATTCCATCGCCTGCAAGATTTGGTAGCCCGACATGACTGAGCCGCCAGGAGAACGGTCGATCACAATAAAGATTGGGGCTTTTTTATCTAACGCATTATAAAAAGCGATACGATCGCAGACAAACTTTTCTAATGTCTCATCGACGATTCCGTTAAAAGGAATTCTTCGATCGGAAATACGTAAAACACCTTCGGCGAGAGGCTCAAGGGGGTACTCGATTTTTCCGCTCGTGGTTTCGATAACTTTTTTCTGCAAGCGAGCAATTTCTCCTAATTTTTCTAGGCGGGCGTATTCAACCGCGGCTTGGGCACTAGCCAGTTTCACATCCGCTTCAAATTCAGCACGACGTACATCTTTTTCACCTGAGGCCAAGGTCGCCTTAAGATTCGCAATAGAAGTCGTTAAATTGAGCTGAGATTTTTCCGTATCATCCCACGCCCCAGCTGTATCATTTTTAAGTTGGCGGATACGATTCTCGACTTCTAGTTTTTTGATCTCCAGATCGGACGCTTGTTTAGCCTGGCGGCGCTGAGATTCGGCTAAATCCAAACGACTGCGTACAATCTCCGCCTCGACCTCGATCTGGATTGTTTGCGGAGTTTTTTCAATGCGACGAGGCTGGGCCTGTAGTGCCGCTACAAAAAGGGTGAAAATGAGGGCCAAACGGGTCATCGGAGGGTATCTCGTAAATTGTCAGATAAATGGTTCCCTTACACTCAAAATTTCACAAATCTTGAGCCATGGAGCCGAATGTCCCAATAACCTTCAAGAATCGCCATACAGGTCAGATTGAAACTGAACAGGTCTATGGCGAAGCCTGGTTAAAAAGAATCTACGGTAACCCCCTGGGGAAAGTCGCCCTCCACGCCTTAGTGAAGCGGTCGATATTCTCGAAAATTTACGGCTTGGCGATGGACCGCTCCAGCAGCGCTCAACGTATCGCACCTTTTATTAAGACTTATAAATTAGATAGGTCCGAATTCGCAGATAATAATATTGAGTCTTATAAAAGTTTTAACGATTTCTTTTATCGAAAATTAAAATCCTCGGCGCGTCCAATCGACGAACAAACTAATTCTGCGATTCTTCCTGCGGATGGCAGGCATTTAGGATTTCAGAATATTTCAAAAATTAATGGCGTCTTCGCGAAAGGCCAAACTTTTGACGTGGATACCTTCTTGGGAGATCGATCATTAGCTGAGCAATACAAGAATGGAGTCTTAGTATGTTCGCGACTCTGTCCGGTGGACTATCATCGTTTTCATTTTCCCGTATCAGGTATTCCCACTCAGCCCACTTTAATCAACGGATCACTCTTTTCAGTTAACCCTTATGCATTGCGACGTGATGTCAGTTATCTTTGGCAAAATAAACGTCAGCGAGTTTCGATTGATGCGGGACCGTTTGGACTCGTCACCGTTGTAGCAATCGGCGCCACCAACGTGGGCACCATTGTTGAAACCTATTCTCCGAACTCCCCCGTCACTAAAGGAGAAGAAAAAGGCTATTTCCGATTTGGTGGATCGTACATTGCTACCCTCTTTGAGCCCAATCGAATTCGTCTAGAAGACGACTTAATTGCGGCGGGCGAAACCCAACAAGAGCTTTACGCAAAAATGGGTTCGCGATTGGGGCGATTAATTTAAAAGACCGAATCGCAAAGCGCTTGCCAGAAGGCCGCGAGCAGTAAAATCTTTAACCCACAGGTCGCTCGGGTGGTGGAATGGCAGACACACCAGATTTAGGTTCTGGCGCCGAAAGGTATGCGGGTTCGACTCCCGCCCCGAGCACTTGTTTGAATTTAGAGGACACATGCCAGCCTATCCCCTCAACTAGTTCCCCTTGCCCTTTGGCCTCAATTCTGACTAACATGACTCATGTTTGAATGGTTGCGCAAAATCCTAGGCCTCCAGCCAAAGCCACCTGTTGAAATCGACCTATCGAAGGCTCCCGATGAGCCGGTCCCCGAAGAGCGCGTCCCAGAAACCAGACCTGAACAAGATGGACCATGGGTGGGTGTGGATTTAGACGGAACACTCGCCGAGGCGGGGCGCTGGTTGAGCATGTCGCACATCGGACCTCCCGTACCTCTCATGATGCGAAGAGTACAAGCCTGGCTCGCTAAGGGTGTTCGTATTAAAATTTTAACCGCGCGTGCCGGTAATGAAGAAGGCCTAGCCGCCACCAAAAAATGGTTAGCTGAAAATGGACTGCCCGATTTAGAAGTAACCGACAAAAAAGATTTCGATATGATCGAGCTCTGGGACGATCGCGCCATCCAAGTCGTCCACAACACTGGCATATGTTTTTTGGGAACATCTTGGTTTGCAAGACCCAAGGCGCCAATTCTCTCGAACGAAATTCCTGATCGGACGTTTATACTCGTCGGACAAACTCCGCCCGCCGAGCCAGCTAAGCCCGAAAGCACCACCGAACAATCTTCATGAAAGCCTCACTCAAACTTGAATACTCGTTGCGTGTGCTGGCTCAACTAGCTCGTCGCAATAAAGGCAACACGGTCACCCGCATTGAAGAACTCGCGAAACTCGAAGCCATCCCTCAAAATTATCTGGTTCAGTTATTGAATGAATTACGCGAAGGCGGTTTGGTGGATTCACGTCGAGGTAAAGCGGGCGGCTATCGCCTGGCCCGAAATGCGGAAGATATTTCCATTAAACAGGTACTTGAAGTGGTGGAGCCCGATTTAATTTCCACCAAAATCACCCTAAAGGGTAATTCTGGACCGCAAGTAGCCAATCTTTGGCGCGAGCTTTCGAAACGGTTTGAAAAATCAATGAATGGTTTCACAGTAGCGCAACTCGCCCAATCCGAAGCCAGCGGAGATTGGGAAATCTAATTTTTATACCCATGAACGAAGAACAAAATCCAGCCCCCGCCCTACCGCGTACGTCTAACCCACAAGGGATTATTATTCCTATCGTTGTTGTGCTCTTCATCGCACTCGCCGCGGTAATTTTGTGGAAAGGCTTACAATGGAAAGAGACCATTGAAACCCAGAAAGTTCGTATCGACGTTTTAGACGTTCAAGTCGCTACCTTAAAAACACTCAACCACGATCAAGAAACTAAGTTGGCTGAAAATCGTGTAGCGATTGACGCGAAAGATGCCGACCTCAAGCGAGTTAATGAAAAATTGGCCCAAGCTTTAAAAATCAATGAGACCGTTGTTAATCAGAATAACGAGTTAGCTGATACCTTAGCTAAAACTGAAAAAACACTTAAGGAAACCAACGAAAAAGTAACTCAACTCGAAACGCAAAATGCGGAAACAACCAAGGCCTTACAAGCGTCGGAAGAATTTGGTAAAAAATCCTTAGCCCAGGTCAATGAAGTCAATAGTCGCATCGAAAAACAAAATGCTGTGATTATGGATCTGAATAAACAGATTGAGGTTCTCGTGATTAAAGTGAACACGCCGGCTCCTGAAAAAAAGTAATTGCTCGGTAATATGTCACTTAAAGAAGAATTCAAAAAATTCGCATTACGCGGTAATGTGGCCGACCTTGCAGTCGGTGTAATCTTAGGGGCATCTTTTGGCGCCATCGTCAAATCACTCGTTGAGGATGTCATCATGCCACCGCTGGGCGTACTCCTCGGGAATGTAGACTTCTCGCACCTCTACTTCGTCATCAAACAAGGCACCAAAGCAGCAGCACCTTATGCTACGATGGCTGATGCCGAAGCGGCAGGCGCCGTGATTATCAAATATGGCTCCTTCACTAATACAGTCATTAGCTTCTTAATCGTATCATTCACGATATTTTTACTCATCCGTCAGATTAACAAATTAAAAGATCCGGTGGTTGCTGCTGGACCTAGCGAAGAGGTTAAACTGCTGACTGAGATTCGCGACTCGCTGAAAAAGTAAAGTTACAGAATCAGCATCGCATCACCGTAACTAAAAAAGCGGTACTCGCGACGAATCGCTTCGGCGTAAATTTCTTTAAGCCAAGGGAGTCCCGATTGATCTCCTGGGCTTAAAAATGCCGCAACCAGGCAGAGTAAGGTCGACTTGGGTAAATGGAAATTAGTCAGCAGATGCTCACAGCATTGAATCGTATCACCAGGCTTAATAAACAGGCTCGAGCTGCCTTTAAAATCACCCGCTGGGAGATTTTTAAAGTCAGGAAATTTTCTAATAAAATCCTCAGCCGATCGCACCGTGGTCGTGCCCACGGCTAAGCGTGGTCGATGACTACGCAGCGCCTCAATAGTATTCGCCGGGATAACATGGTCTTCGCTATGCATGACGTGATCACTTAAATGAGCCGCTTGAATCGGTTGAAAAGTTCCCGCACCGACATCCAAAATAAGGTTAAACGTTTCGTGCCCTTGTTGGGATAATTTCTCGAGGAGCTCTGATGTAAAATGTAATCCAGCGGTAGGCGCAGCGACGGCACGGGTCGCCGTTTGTTCTGCATAAACAGTTTGATAGCGCTCCTCGTCAGCGAAATCTTTTACGCCCAACTTTTCTCGAGCATCCATAATGTAAGGCGGAAGCGGCAACTCACCCTGTTGTTGCGCGAGTTGTTCGACGCTTAATCCAGCAGGTAAATTAAAACGCACAATATAATCTCCACCCTGACCAATGGATACAACCACGGCGTGGTGTCCGTTTATGGTGAAACCTGCTTCATCCGAGGCACGCTTACCTGGGCGCAACATACAGTGCCACTCCAGCGGTTGGGTAGTGGGACGAAGTAAAAGGCATTCGACCCTTCCGCCCGTGGGACGAACTCCAAAAAGTCGGGCTTTTAAAACGCGTACACTATTTCGGAAAAAAGTTGTCGAAGACGGAATTAAATCAGGAAGCTCTTTAAAATAGTGGTGTGAGATTTTTTTGGTCGCACGATTTACTACGAGCAATCGCGACTCATCACGCCGCTCCGATGGCACGGCCGCAATCCGTTCAGGAGGCAGATCGAAGTCCAACTCCTGCAACGTAATCATTATTTAGTTTTCGGAGGAGTAATGAGCAACTGACCATCAATCGCCTTTAAGGGCATAAACTCAACACCTGGAGGGGCTTTACGTAACTCCTCTTCAATCGCAGAAAGTTTCGCGTCCATATCATCAATTCGAGCCACGAAAACTGCCTCAGGCGTAGAAGGCGTCTGACACGCGCCATATTCGCGCATCGTGTGGTGACTGAGTAATACGTGTTCCACACGCTCACGCAACGAGGCTTCGAGTTGTACCTTGATTGCATGCTCTCTCACAATAAAAGCTCCTAAGACTAGGTGGCCGTGTAAATTTCCAGCGCGCGTGAAACCGGCGCGAGGCATACCAGGCTCAAGTTTGGTGTATTCCTGAATTTTACCTACGTCGTGAAGAATAATACTCGAGACCGCGAGAGAGTGATCCACTTTGGGATAAAGAGGCAGCAATGCTTCAGCACAACGAGCCATACGCAAGGTGTGTTCGAGTAAGCCGTGGCGGTAGGCGTGGTGCATGCCCGTGGCGGCGACCGAGTCGTAGAAACGTTCTCCGTGTTCTTCTAAAATCGATTCCACCAAGGCCCGTAAGGTCGCGTGGGGAATACGTTTAATAATAGCGCCGAGTTCTTCGCGCATTTTTAATGGATCTTGTTGAGACACGGGAGTAAGGCGACCCATGATAGCAGGGTCAGATTTTTCGATATCGGTAATAGCGGCGAGTGTATCGACACGGAATTCCGGGCGACCGGCAAATTCTCCCATCGTTCCTCCCACTCTCACCGGCGTACCAGGCTTTAATGAGGTGAGGACTGATTTCAGAGGTGAATCAGAAAAGACACGTACCTTCACTTCGTCTGAAGCATCACCCAAAACAAATTCAAAATACGTAGACCCATTCTTGGCGGATTTGGTGTTAATGTCCCCCAATCCACAGATGGCCATAAAGCGACTACCCGATGGTGAGGCTTTACATTCTCTTAATGATTGGGGCGATTCGGCCATGCACGCAAAGTGAGTAAAACAGGCGGGGGTGCAAATAATAATAATCTAAAACGGCCTAAATTGACCTAATCGGTTAAATTATCCAATCGGGCCCTTGATTGAACGAGGTTGTCTTCACTTATCTCGTATGTAATATCGTGTATGAATGAAGCGGTATCTATTAATTGGAGTTGTGGTAGCCGTTGTAGCGTTAGCCGTATTAGGGATCAATTACAGCCGCGTAGTAAATAAACCAAAAAGTGAAGCGGCAGTGCAGAAAAATAGTCCACGACCCATCACCGGACTCGTCCAAGAGCCTAAGAAAATTACTTCGAACGAGTCTGCGATAAAAGAGACCATCACGCAACTTGGTCAAAATGGTCTACCCTCTTTAACCAATCAACAGATTCAAGGGTATCTCACCTCCAACGATCGCGATGCTACCTGCCTCGTTATTGGGAGTCGTTTAAGTAAAAACCCCGAATTGCTACGCGAAGCCCTTGCTCGATTCGGCGATAACCCGGTCGTGCAATTAGAAATGGCGTTACACGGCACCACGGAAAAAGAACGCCAAGCCGCGCTCGACGCATTCAAACAACATGACCCTCAAAACTCGCTTTGTGATTATCTCGATTCACTTTCGGCATTCGAACGAGGAGATTTTTCTAAAGCAGCAGGCGGATTAATCCAATCACTCGATAGTGGCACATTGCAGGACTACTCACTGGTCTTAGCTTCCGGAACTGAGGCGGCCTATCTATCAGCAGGATATAACAACACTGAAGCTCAACTGTACGCACTCTTTGATTCCGCCCAACGCAACCAAGATACGACCGGCAAGATGGGCGCGGTGGCCGATAAATTAGGCGAACTACGCGATCAGTATATTAAAAATAATGATATGGATGCGGCTGAACCCACCGTGACAATTGGTTTAGATATTGGACAAAAAATTCAGTCCCAAGGAAATCCCAGTTTCTTAAGCAGCTTAGTCGGTATTGATATTGAAGCGAAAATCCTGGATCAGCTCGACCCCTCAACGCCGATTAATTCCGTGGGTCAAACCGCTGAAGCTCGTTTAGCTGAATTAAATCAGCAAAAAAATCTGTTACAAACTTTGGTACAAAAAGCTCAAGACTTGCCGATTAGTAAAATGTCCGACGAGCAAATGAAGGACTATACAAAAAAGTTACGTAGCCAAGGGGAAGTAAGTGCAACCCAGTGGTGGATAGACCAAAATAAATAGGTTTCTAATAAAGCCTTATTAAAAACGGTGTTTGTCTCAGAGGTTAAACTCTCTAGTATTTCTCTATGAGAATAGACAAAGAGCTTCAGGAGAAACTCAAAGTTTGGGATTGGTCAGTCGTCGTCGTCTCTGTCATCTCTTTGGTTTTAATCATTTGGGAAACCTTCGTCACCCTTCCCCCTGATACTCTAAATCAGTTTATTTTAATCGATCGCTATGCGTGTGCCATTTTTATGGTCGACGTCTTAGTACGTTGGCGCCGGATGGGGTGGAGCAGGAAGTATTGGAAATGGGGTTGGTTGGATGTTCTTGCGAGTATTCCACTCGATCACGCTTTTCGTGCTATGCAGGCTATTCGCATCTATAGATTCATCCGACTGGCACGAATTATTTATAAATTCAAGGGAGTAACATCAGGCACCACGTTGAATGAAAAAATATTGGCGATGCCCGGAATCGCTCTCGTGATGATTCTTTTTAGCACGACGCTCATTGTCGAAGTCGAAAGTGAGGCCCTAAATCCACTTATTAAAAGCGGGGGCGATGCTATCTGGTGGGCACTTTCAACGGTTACCACTGTAGGCTATGGCGACATGTATCCCGTTACGACTAAAGGAAGATTTCTAGCAGCATTATTAATGTTAGTTGGGATTGCCCTATTCGGTTCCATTTCGGCATACATCACCTCGAAGTTCATTCTTCCTAAAGAGGCCCGTGATCACGAAAATGAATTGCGAGAGATTCGCGCCCTGCACAAGGAAGTTAAAGAATTACGTCAGACCTTAATGGAGCATAATAATAATGCTTCCAAAAAGGCTGAGGTACCACCAGGCACCGACATTAAGGGACTGTAATTAGTACCTGTAACTATCGGTCTTGAAGGGTCCGTTTGGCTTCACCCCAATGTAATCCGCTTGGGCCTTAGTTAACTGGGTGAGTCTAGCTCCAATTTTTTCTAAGTGTAAGCGAGCCACTTCTTCGTCGAGGTGTTTAGGTAAGACGCAAACACCAGGCTTAGCGGTTGCACGAGTTTCCCATAAGTGAATTTGGGCAAGGACCTGATTAGAGAAAGAGGTCGACATCACATAACTAGGGTGACCGGTGGCACAGCCGAGATTTACTAAACGGCCTTCGGCTAACATATAAATCTGCTTTCCTTTAGCGAAGGTATAACGATCGACTTGAGGTTTAATCATTTCTTTCTTCACGCCCTTTGCGTCATTCAAACGTGTGACTTGGATTTCGTTATCGAAGTGTCCGATGTTACAAACAATCGCTTGATCTTTCATCTTCTGCATGTGCTCAAGCGTGATGATGTCGCGATTACCCGTAGCGGTGACATAAATATCGGTGTTACCTAAAGTGTCTTCAATGCGAACAACGCGATAGCCTTCCATCGCCGCCTGCAGTGCGCAAATCGGATCCACTTCAGCAATCTGTACGGTCGCACCTAATCCACGCAGAGATTGCGCCGAGCCTTTACCCACGTCGCCGTAACCAATAACAAGGGCGAGTTTACCAGCGACCATCACATCGGTGGCGCGCTTGATGCCATCCACCAAGGATTCACGGCAACCGTATAAGTTATCGAATTTAGATTTGGTAGCCGTGTCATTCACATTAACGGTCGGTACTAAAAGTTCTCCTGCTTCGAGCATGCTATAAAGACGTTTTACGCCTGTGGTGGTTTCTTCCGAAACACCCTTCCAAGCGGCGACTACTTTATGCCAGTGTCCGGGACGTTCTTTTGCTACCTTTTTAAGGAGATTTTTGATAACCTGTTCTTCGTGAGATTCAGATTTAGTGTTAACCCACTTAGAACCGTTTTCTAATTCATAACCTTTGTGAATTAAAAGTGTCGCATCACCACCGTCGTCGACGATGAGCTCTGGGCCACTACCGTTAGGCCAGGTCAGCGCTTCCATGGTGCACTCCCAATACTCTTCTAAGGTTTCCCCCTTCCAGGCGAACACTGGATAACCCGCTTTAGCGATGGCCGCAGCGGCGTGATCCTGGGTTGAAAAGATATTACAGGAAGCCCAGCGCACATCGGCGCCGAGGGCTGCTAAGGTTTCGATCAGCACCGCGGTCTGAATCGTCATGTGCAACGAGCCAGTAATGCGAACACCCTTGAGGGGCTTGGTTTTCGCATACTTGGCGCGCAGTGACATCAGTCCCGGCATTTCGTGCTCAGCGACTTGGAGTTCTTTACGGCCCCAGTCGGCAAGGCTGAGATCGGCTACTTTAAAATCTGCTTTCATAGATTTTGTGCGGGAGGGTTTTGGTGAATACATAATTTTAGGATTGTTGGTGTAAGGCTTTAACGAATTTTGCGAGGTGCTTGGTTTCTTCCCACGGTAAACCTTTTTTACCGAAGTGACCGTAGTGCGTGCTCGCACGATAAATCGGACGACGTAAATCGAGCTGCTTAATAATCTCCGCAGGATTAAACAGAAAAACTTCTTTCACTGCTGCTAAGATGGAGGCATCGGACATATTACCCGTACCAAAAGTATCTAAGTGAAGGCTGGTTGGTTCAGGGTGACCAATCGCGTAGGCGACTTGTAATTCACAACGGTCAGCAACTCCTGAATCCACAATATGCTTAGCAACCCAGCGGGCCATGTAAGCAGCAGAACGATCCACCTTAGTTGGGTCTTTTCCAGAAAATGCACCACCGCCGTGACGACCCATACCGCCGTACGAATCGACGATGATTTTACGTCCGGTTAATCCGCAATCACCTTGTGGGCCACCAATCACGAAACGCCCAGTGGGATTGATTAAAAATTCAGTTTTCTTGCCGATTAAATTCTTAGGTAAAACTTTGTGAATAATCTGATTGATACAGAATTTTTCAATTTGGCTGTGACTGACGTCTGCCGTGTGTTGGGTCGAAATAACCACGTTGGTGATTTCTTTTAATTTTCCGTTTTCGTAACGCACTGCGACTTGCGATTTACAGTCAGGGCGAATCCATTCCGTACCACGCGCACCCGATTTACGTAGTCGGGCCAATTCGCGGTTTAAGCGGTGCGCAAACATCACGGGAGCGGGCATTAGCTCTTCGGTCTCATTCGAGGCGTAACCAAACATAATTCCTTGGTCACCGGCACCCATCTGAGAGTGTTTTTTTCCTGAGGCTTTACGCTCATCCACACCCTGAGCAATGTCAGGAGATTGTTTCGTTAAAAGATTAGTGAAGAAAACTTTGTCGGCATGAAAGATGTCATCATCATTCACATAGCCAATTTCACGAATGGCGGCACGCACGACTTCTTCGAAATTAACTTTAGCCTTGGTCGTTAATTCACCCGCGATAACGACGTGGTTACTCTTCACCAAGGTTTCGCACGCAACGCGCGAGAACTTATCTTGAGCGAAAACTGCATCCAAGACAGAATCGGAAATAGAGTCAGCCACCTTATCGGGGTGACCCTCGCCTACTGATTCGGAGGAAAAGATATAGGAGTCAGTGTGATCCATAAGCGGTTATCGAAATGGGAAATAGGAAGGTGGCAAGTTCACATCTATGTATCTTGATAGAAAGATACGTCATATTCTACATTTTAGCCCACTATTTGGGCTTGAGGTGATGGCTTGCCCGAAAGGACTAAGTTTGTAAGGGTTATTTCATGCGTGCTCAACTACCACAGCTCTTTCCCCGCCCACGGGAACTGAGTCTCCGTGGTGGTTTCTTACCCGTTCCGAAAGCACCCCACCCGACTGCACTCTTTTTAAATAATCTGCCGCAGACGATTGCCGAGGCTGAAGCCACACTAGATGCTAAACAGACTACCCCGTGTCGCATTGAATACAGCGAAGCTCTGGGATCCGAGTCTTACTATTTAGATATCACTACGAGCGGCATTCACTTAAAGGC
>JBAXIK010000012.1:0-25359 GCA_037138415.1 Opitutia bacterium
TTTTTGATCCGAGCCGCGAAAAATTCCTGGAGTACGATATTTCCAAATTAATCACTTCGGCGATGCGCTTGGATCGACCCAAACTCGCGCTGATTAGTACTTTAGCGATCACGACCGGACTGCCCCAAGGTGGACAACAAGAGCCCGGCCCAGCCGATGTTCTGATTTCCGAATTAAGTCAGACCTACGAAGTCACCGCCTTAAGTAATCAATCAGAAGAATTACCGAAAGACACCAGTGTGGTTCTTTTAATTCATCCGCACAATCTCTCCGACAAACTTGCCTACTCGGTTGATCAATTTCTTCTCAACGGTGGCTCCATCTTCGCCGCCGTCGACCCTCTCTCGCGTTTCCAAAAATACCAACAAGGGGGCATGCCCTTTCAAGTTTCTCCAATGCTGGCAATGGGCGCAGCGAGCGATCCCACCTTGTTCAAGGCTTGGGGAGTTAATGTAGACGTCGAGATACTCAGCGGGGACGTAGAACATTCCGTGGCGATTCGCGGTTCGCGCGGACAACCCATCCAATATCCCGCTGCGTTCTCCGTCACTTCAGAATCCTTTGCCAAAGATTCAATGTTGGTATCCTCCTTGCGCGAAATTTCTTTCATGGAAGCCGGCAAGATAAGTTTAATTTCTGGGGCGGAAAAACGCATCAAGATGGAGCCCTTGATTACACTAAAGAATGCCACCTCAGGTTCCGTCGCTACGAGTATCGCCAATGCGGGGCCATTCGAAAAAACGACCGCGAGTTTTGCCGTGAATAAAGAAGCTAAAATTTTAGCCGCACTGTTTACTGGAAACTTCCCATCCGCCTTCCCCCTAGGTGCACCGACCGATAACAAAAAGCCGGCAGCACCCGCTAAGACTATTCATCTTAAAGAATCAGCTAAACCTGGAAAATTACTGGTCGTTGCCGATTCAGATTTTCTTTTGGATCCGTTTACTGTCCGACAAAAACAAATGAACGGACAAATCGTCGCTGAAGAAATTAATGATAATCTTAAGTTTGTGGTGAGTGCGCTGGAAAGCTTGGGTGGCAGTAACGACTTAGTAAGCCTGCGTGCTAAAGGCACATCCCTTCGTCCTTTCAAAGTAGTCGCAAACCTTGAACGCGAAGCCCAAATCAAATACCAATCGAAACTCGACCAGATCGAGAAAAGTATCGAGGTAGCGACTACCAAGATTACTGAAATATCAAAACGTTCAGGCGGAGATCTATCCAAAGGATTGGTGATTACGCCCGAATTACAAAAAGAACTCGAGCGATTCCAAACGGAGATAGAAAAATTATCTGAAGAACGGAGAATTATTCGCCGCGGCTTAAACGAAGACGTCAACTCCCTCGGTCGCAGAATCCAAATTATCAATCTACTGATTGGACCCGCTATCGCCGCACTCTTTGGTCTACTTTACACACTCTATCGTCGTCGTAAAAGCGCCTAAATCTCTATGCGAAATAAACCCCTCTTAGTGGGCACACTGGTGCTTGGACTGATTACCCTCGTTGTCTTAAATTTTAATAAATCGAGCGACGAAGTTAAACTCTCCGCCAAACCATTAATCGATAGCGAGATTCTTAATCATCCCAGCCGTCTGATTATTAAAACCGCCGGAAAGACATCGACCATCGAACATCTAAACAATGACTGGGTTATTAAAGAACGATTTGATCTGCCCGTGGATATCGAAAATCGTCTCTTGCCTTTAATTGCTTCGCTGCAGAAAACTCAAAACTTCGGAATACTCACGAGTAACCCTAAGCGCCTCGCTCGACTAAACTTGAGTGATACGATTATTTCAATCACTGGTGAAAATGGGAAAACTTTCGCAGCAGAAATGGGCAAGATCACCGACGACGCCTTGGGCAATGCGATGATACTACAAGGGGAAACCTCGGCTATTCGTACTAATTTTACGGGGGACGTGGAAGCGGATCCCGCCGCATGGCTTAACCCAATTTTATATTCAGTTAAACCCGAAGATATTAAAAGTGTGACCTTTAAGTTTAAGGATCAAAAAAATACTTTTACGCGTACCGAAAAAGGGAAAAAATTTAACGACCAAGAAAATCCTTGGTTAGAGGATTTCGTACTCAACCTGGCCACCTTGCGTATTATCGACGCCCAAGGAAAAGGCGTGACCACCACAGAACAAGCCTTTCAACAATCCCATGAAATCCGGTTTGATTTTTTTGATGGCAGTTCGATAACCACCACTTGGGCCAGTGAGTCCAACCCATCGACCAAAGAGGCCAAAGGCTTTGTCCGCGCTCAACATTCTGACCCTAAAAATAAGATGAACCGTTTAGGCGAAAAAGCCGATTTTTTATGCCCCTCCTGGCTGATGGAGCAAATTCCGATATCTATAGAGGATCTTAACAAAAGATTAAATCCACCCACCGAAAACGCCAAATAATTAGGTGTTTTACAAAAGCCCTTGCAACTTTGGCCAAGGGCTTTTTCGTGTCTATCTGCAATGGTCATCGCCGAAGCCCAAACATTATCCACCTACCTTCCGGTTTTAATTCAAGCCGGACTGGGTCTCATGTTGCCCGCTATCATTTTGGCAGTGAGTCACATTTTTGGTCAGCGCGCCAAAGGAAATTATATTAAAGATAAAGCTTACGAGTGCGGTCTGCCTGCTGAAGGTAAAGTACATCCACGCTTTGCAGTTAAATTCTACGTCACGGCAATGCTCTTCATTCTTTTTGATATCGAAGTTGTTTTCCTCGTACCTTGGGCATTGGTCTACCGTGAATTTCTAGCGTCAGGCATAGCCATCACGGCTGCTACTGGAGTATTTCTTTTTACCCTCATTCTTGGGCTCGCCTACGAAATCAAGCGTGGCGCTCTCGAGTGGGATAAATAATTATTTAGCAGAGTTCTTGCGATCGAACATTTCGATAAGGCCATAGTTTCTCAAGTTCACCTCGCGCATGGCATCAACAAGTGGCACGTAGGGCACGTAGCGATTTGTAACTATACCCTTATTAGCATCTTTGTTGGATCCATCCGTTTTTTCATCGGGATCGTTATCGCTGTAACGGAACCAGTGCCAACCGACGCACCCAGGATTTTCTATTAAAGCTAGAGTAAAATTTTGGTAAAAAAGACCGCGATCTTTTTGCGTATGCACTAACCAGCCAGCCCCGCTTGTATTAGCCAGTCCACTATCCTCTGCCTTGGCGTACCACTCACTAATTAGGAAAGGCTTACCAGACTCCTTAGACCATGCCTCCATATTAGATTTATTGGGTGTCCAAGAACGATAGTAATTAATAGTGATTATATCGCAGTATTTTCCAGCCGCACGGAATAAAGGTTTTAACTTAAGAGCGACACCATGAAAACGCGAACCAAGTACCATATGATTGGGATCATTTTCACGAATAGCTTGTGAAGTAATCCTAAAATAAGTCTCTGCAGCTAATTGTAGAAATTCTTCGCGATGCGCATCGGTAATTTTTGAAATTTTGTTTTTCTTCAACCATTCCTCAGCAAAAATTCTCCCCTGATCTTTGACATCAAGTTTTAGATACTTATCTAGAAGGTCATTAGCCCAAGGCATTTCGTTATCAGTGTAATAACCGAGAATCCAGGGATTATTCTTATTTTGGGCCAATGTCTTACAGGCTTCCTTACAATAGGTTTCAAACTCTTTGTCGAAAATAAATGGACAATCTCCAGGATATCCCATGTGACCTGGCTGCGGGGTAACACCCCCGCGCACCTTACCATAACGTGACATTAGAGATAGTAAACGCGTACTAACCAACTTGTTAGAAGTAGTATCGAGAATAGCATCATCACTGACACCACCCGTTCCATTAAAACCAATATCAGTAATAAAACGGGTAGTCGCTGCAGCCCATCCATTTTTGTCCTTAAAAGTTGCTACTAGGGCTGCTTGAGCACCAGGTGTAGATATCGTCGTTACTGTAGCCATACCTCGATGGATAAATCTACCACCCGTTGGATCAATAATCCACCAGCGACCATTTATTTTTTCTGTTCTAAAAAAACCGGTCGGCTTATATTTTGGTTCTGTAATACCTCCGTAGGGATTTAAACCCTTATCTTCAGGAATCGTGGGTAAATCCGCTAAAATTCTTGTGGGATTTGAAATAAACTTTTCACCAGGTTTGGTCGCATATTCGACGACTGGACCAGCCATTAATTCAACTCGGTCAAAGCTGAAAAGAATCACCAATGAAAGAAATATCTTTAATTTCATAAATTATTTTAATAAAGTGATTGGAACCCAAAAGTTGCAAGAGGTATTTCAAGGAGATTGCCGATCTAATACCTTAATGAGATTATAGGTACGCTGATTAAGTTCACGCATAGCGTCTATGAGCGGTGCATAGGGAACGTAGCGCGCTGTAACTATACCCTTATTTGAATCTAAATTAGATGGGTCGACCCCTTTAGCGTCGGGATCGTTATCGGCATACTTAAACCAATGCCATCCCACGCAACCTGGGTGCTTTAAGAGGGAAAGTGTAAAGTTTTGGTAATACAGTCCGCGGTCTTTTTGCGTATGCACGAGCCAACCAGCACCGCCCGTATTAGC
The DNA here is from genome assembly GCA_037138415.1 of Opitutia bacterium. GTDB lineage: Bacteria > Verrucomicrobiota > Verrucomicrobiia > Opitutales > UBA953 > UBA953. The sequence goes on from JBAXIK010000012.1 coordinate 4,575, forward strand.
CATCCCACTATCTTCAGCCTTCGCATACCACTCGGTGATGATAAAGGGCTTTTGTGCATTCTTCAGCCACATATCCATCAAGCTCTTATTAGGAGTCCAAGCACCATAATAATTGACTGAAATAATATCACAGTAACGGCCCGCGGCTGTAAATACGGGAGGAAAATTATAGGCGGCACTATGATAACGCGCACCGTGAATCATGTGATTGGGGTCTGCTGCACGTATCGCAGTAGTCGCGATTTTAAAATAAGTGTCAGCGGCATATTCCAAAAAAGCGTGACGATTATCATCGGTAATCCTCTCCTTGTTCACTTTATTTTTAACCAACCATGCTTCGGCTGCTTTACGTCCATTATCTGTATCACTGAGCTTAAGAAATTTATCTAAGAGATTTAATTTCCAGGGCATTTCGTTATCCGTAAAATAACCTAATAGCCAGGGATTATTTTTATCCTTAATTAACTTCTGACATTCTTTTTTACAGTGTTCCGAAAACTCCGGATCAAATATTGGAGGGCAATCACCGGGATAAGACATATTGCCACTACCCATTTTAGCTCCTTTAGTTTTTCCGTAACTAGCCATCAGCGAAAGTAGTTTGGTTGAAACTAGACGAGGTTCCACTGACTCCAAGGTTGCGTCATCTGACCAGGACCCAGTGCCATTAAATCCATTTTCTATTAGCTGAGTAGCGGTGGCTCGGGCCCAGCCTTCTTTGGTCTTAAACTTTTTACTCAACTCTTCTTTGGCACCATCGGTCGGAATAGTATTTACCGAAGCCATACCGCGATGAATGAAGCGTCCGCCCACTGGGTCGATGATCTACCAACGACCATTGATATTTTCAACGCGGAAAAAACCGGTCGTTTTTTGCTTAGGCTCAATGACTCCGCCAAATTTGTTTAAACCACTATCTACTTTAACCGACGGCACGTCAGCCAAGGTTATAGTCTTTTGCAGCGTGAACTTTTCACCAGGTTTTTTTGCTACCTCAACTTGTTGTTCGGCATTTAATACGGACACTCCAAGAACAATGCCCAAAAGAGATACAGCGAAATGATTCATTACTTACTTGGCCTCAGGTGCCTTGATTTCAGCTACTGGAGTTTTACCCTTTAAGTGCTGATCAAAAAAAGCTGTCACCAGTGGACGTAAATCGCGCTGCTTGGGTTGTAAGTCAAAAGTATGTGGAGCGTTAGGAATAATTTCTAAAGTGCAATTGGCACCTTTTTCTTTAGCTACTTTTAAATAGGACTCACTTTGACTGAGCGGTACGGTTACATCGGCAGTGCCGTGCACTAAAAGCATGGGAGAGTCTTTGGCGTCTAAATAATTTATGGGTGAGCCCTTTTTATAGAGTTCAGGTGCTTCTTCGCGTGTTTTAGCGAACATTTTCATGTCGTGGTAATTAATCAAATCCACTGCTCCGTAGAAACCGATAGCACATGAAACCTTCGGTGAAATATCTTGATAAGGCTCATCCTTAACAACGTCGAACCCGTCGGTTGGTCCAGTCGTTGCTAACATCATAGATAAATTACAACCCGCGGAAGAACCAATCACTCCGATTTTCTCGGGATCAACCCCAAAGTTCTTCGCTTCTTTTCGCATGTAGCGAACAGCAGCCTTCGCATCATAAACACTCTGCGGCCAAGTTACCTGTTCCTTTATTCGACGAAGCTTATAATTAATACTCATACAGACATAACCTTGGAGGGTTAAGTTTTCGCAAATATTTAGTTCACGACCGCGCGCTTTATCACCGTCATTAAATCCGCCTCCGTGAATCACGATAATTCCAGGCAATAACTTAGTCGCATCATGATTCAGGGGTGAATAAATATCGGCTTTTTCTTTTCGCGTCTCTCCCAAGTAGGCGACGTCTTTTTGCACCTTAACGGTCGTTGGATAAACCACCTTCTTTTTAAGAACGGCTGGCGTATCCTCGCTAGCGGGCTCAGCTGTCTTACTCGCGGCCTCTTTAGCAACCACAGGTTCAACAGACTTTACCGGGGGAGTTTCTGCCGTTGGTGCAGTCGCTGCCAATAAAGAAGCGAGTAGAATACTGGGGGTAAGCATGGCTCTATACAATTACTTAGATTTGTTGAGTCAATCTCTCGAAACTTAAGGCGAACAAATTCCGCAACCCGCTGGAAGATTTTGGAAAAAATCTACCCCTTTATCGTCGATTAAAATAAACGCCGGGAAGTTAACTACATCAATTTTCCATACGGCTTCCATACCTAGTTCTGGATAGTCAATGACTTCGACTTTCTTGATGTTTTCCTGAGCCAGAATAGCGGCGGGGCCACCGATGGACCCTAAATAAAATCCGCCATACTTCTTGCAAGAGTCGGTCACCATTTGAGTGCGATTTCCTTTTGCAATCATCACCATTGATCCGCCGTTTTTCTGAAAAAGTTCAACATACCCATCCATACGGCCTGCGGTCGTTGGTCCAAACGAACCCGATGGCATACCGACAGGAGTTTTGGCCGGACCTGCGTAATAAACCGGATGATTCTTAAAGTATTCAGGCAGTCCTTCGCCACGTTCTAAACGTTCGCGTAATTTGGCATGAGCAATATCACGCGCGACTACTAAAGTGCCTGTTAACGCTAACCTTGTTGTCACAGGGTATTTTGATAGTTCGGCCAGGATTTCTTTTATCGGACGATTTAAATTAATCGCCACCACCTTGGATGAGTCCTGATGCTTTCTTAATTCGTCAGGAATAAATTTCCCGGGATTTTCTTCCAACTGCTCAATCCAAATTCCGTCCTTATCAATACGCGCCTTAGCGTTGCGATCAGCTGAGCACGATACAGCCATACCAATCGGACAAGAGGCACCGTGACGAGGTAAGCGAATGACTCTCACATCTAATGCGAACCACTTTCCGCCAAACTGCGCCCCAATGCCCAATTGATGAGCGGCCTTAAGTAATTCAGTTTCGAGAGCGGTGTCTCGAAATGCCTGACCATGCTCGTTCCCCTGCGTCGGCAATTCATCATAGTAGTGCGTAGAAGCCAGTTTAACAGTCTTCATGGTGGCTTCGGCGGATGTTCCACCGACCACGATAGCTAAGTGATAGGGCGGACAGGCCGAAGTTCCGAGACCCTTCATTTTTTCTATTAAAAATAAAGGTAAGGACTTAGGATTTAAAACCGCCTTGGTTTCTTGAAATAATAAACACTTATTCGCCGAACCCCCACCCTTCGCGACGAATAGTAAATCATACTTCATACCCGCGGTGGCAGCGATATCGATTTGGGCCGGTAAATTAGTGCCAGTATTTTTTTCGGTATATAAATCCGCGGGAGCGAGCTGCGAATACCTTAAATTATTTTGAACGTAGGCTTGGTAAACTCCTAATGATAGTGCTTCAGCATCATCAGCTCCCGTCCAAACCTGCTGACCTTTCTTTGCGGTAATGGCGGCCGTTCCAGTATCTTGGCAAAACGGTAAAACGCCTTTCGCTGCCACCTCAGCATTGCGCAACATAGCGAGAGCAACGGAGCGATCATTATCACTTGCTTCCGGATCTTTTAAAATATGAGCAACTTGTTCGAGGTGCTTAGTACGCAGATAAAAATTGATGTCATGAAAGGCCTGATTCGCCAAAAGCGTGAGACCCGCTGGATCAACTTTTAAAATCGGCTTACCTTCAAATTCAGAGACGCTGACAAAATCTTTAGTCAGCAGCCGGTACTGTGTCTTATCGGGACCAACCGGAAACGGTTCTTGATAATGAAACGAGGAAGCCATCGTTTATGAAACTACTAAAAACCCTAAAACTCGCAAATATAAACCTTATGAGTATTTAGGTAATTTGGCTAATCGACCCACTAGGACAGGTCCGATACTGGAATCAAGTATCGTTCCCTCAGCACAATCAATCGACACTAGGGCCAAGCCCTTCTTACCCATAAACGACTTCATTGTCCCAACTGTTTTTCCATTACCGGGAGATTTTAATTCGATATCACCGCGGAGTGCTTCAGTCGCAGAAATCTGTCGAAGACTTCGACGCAACGAACCCATGGATTGAATTCGAGCCATCACCTCTTGTCCCAGATAACATCCTTTGTTATAGGACACCCAATCATCCAAGCCACACTCCTGAGGAAATTCACTAACTCCACAATCTTCAGGAACGGAAGGAATACCCGACTCAATTCGGTTATGTTCTATAAAACTAATGTCCAACTCGGTTGCCTCTATCGAAATATCTTTAGGAAATAAAACGCCCCAGGATTCGAAACTTGTACGAGCTGAGGGCCAAAAATGAATACCCGAATTAAAGTTCGGCATAGTCTCACCCCAAACGATTCCAGTCTTCCATTGCGCAGTCTCATCTAGAAGCGTGACGTCATCAGCAATTAGGTTTGATGACATAACCGCAATGGCATCCGTCGCCGATAAATGAGGACAAATAATTAAAAATGACTGATTGGGCTCTTTTATAATCAAAGTATGAGCGAGAACCCGTCCTTTACGATTTAACCAAAGTGCGTGAACTTTATTAGCTTTTGTTAGGTCGGCTGAACACTGTCCCTGTAGATAACTCACAGCATCACTACCTGTCACTCGAATGGCTGCAGCTGAAGTTAAAACAAGGTGAAGTGCCATACCTTATTAAGGCTTAACCTGAATGTGTGCCGGCGGTAAATCAGATTGATAACGCTCGTAAGCCTCAATGAGTGCAGCTTCGAAATGTTTGGTGTAAAGTTTCGTATCAAACAATGGAGTCGTCAGACGATTCTTTGATAATTTTGATTTTAAGGCCGCTAATTTTTCTGGATGGGTAGCCAAGTCGACCGCTTTATCTTCAAATTCTTGTTCAGTATAGGTAATCAACTCGGGCATTTCTACAGCATGGAGTAAGCTCGCGGCGACCCGACCCGCAAAGGATTTACCCTGTAAAGTGAGCACTGGAACATTAGCCCAAAGTGCATCGGAAGCCGTGGTGTGGGCGTTATATGGCAAGGAGTCTAAGAATAAATCAGCGAGGACATTTCTCTCAATGTGTTCGGCCATTTTAATATAAGGCGAAAAAATGAGGCGACTTGCATCAATACCCAATGCCTGTGCTTCACGTTTTAAATTCTCTGGGCCTTCGGGAAAGTTATAATAGAACCACATTACGCTATTAGGGACTCGATTCAAGACCCTCATCCAGCGCTTAAAGGTTTCGGGTGTTATTTTATAAATGTTATTAAAACAGCAAAACACAAAGGCCCCTTCAGGCAACCCGCACTCTTGGCGCGTGATTGTTCTCTTAAGCTCAGGCCGCTTCGAATCATTAATTTGATAGCTATGAGGTAAGGAAATAATTTTCTCGTCGTAATACTGATAAGACTCTTTGGGGATAACCACAGGATCAGCGATTAAGTAGTCCATGTAATCTACCCCCATCGTACCTGGACAGCCTAAGAAATTAATTTGGATAGGAGCTGATCGATTAGAGAAAATACCCGTACGGTGGGCACCGAAAAAGCCGTTGAGATTAAAAAGAATATCAATTTCTTTGGCTCGCAACTGTTGCATCAATTCGAAATCGCCGATATTACGGATGTCGATAAACTCATCAAAGGCGGCATTGAGTCGACGGCGCAAATCGCCCTCATCACCCTCGCCATTGTCTAGTCCAATCACTTCAAATTTTTCTTTATCATGACACTCAATCAGCCCAGTCATCAGAGAACCATTAGCGTGCTCTCGAAACTCGCCGCTAACATAGGCAATCTTGATTCTCTTGTGTCTCGGATATTTCTTGGTCAAGAAATCGTTAGGTAAAGTCGGGAACTTTCTGTTAAGATACAAAAATCCAGCTAGTTGCAAATCCCGCTCAGAGTCGGAATAGCCCATATAGCCAAAAGGATCGGCGACGTCTTCACCTAACGGTAGGCGGCGAACAATCTCATCATTCAACTCCTTTACGCCCGACCAATCAGCGATGAGCATTTTTTGGTGCAAGGCTCGTCCTAATACAGCATTTTTTCCGGGTGATAATTCAGCCGATTTTAAGAAAGCTTTAGCTGCTTCAGCAGGTTGATTCATTTCAATGCAAACAGTGCCGTAATTCAGGAAAAACTTGTCGTCAGCCTGTCCGGTCTCAAATGCCTTTTTGAAATAATCCATCGCCAGTTGATACTCTTTCTTAATCGAATACATCACTGCCAAATAAGAGAGTAATTCAAAGGATAGAGGAGCAAACTTTAAGGCCTCAAATATTTCAGCGATAGCCCGATCCATCTGCTTCATCGCTTCATAGACGACCGCACTATTAAGATAGCATTTTAGGTAGTGTGGATTAAGCTTTTTACCCGACTCATAGCATTTTAATGCCTCAGGAAAGCGCTGTAACTTCCGATACGCGTTACCCATATTAAAGTGGGCGTCCACAAAGTCTGGCTTAAGATCAATCGCTTTTTGGTAATACGTGAGTGACTCCTCTATTTTCCAAGTATCTTGTAGGGTATTCGCGTAGTTTGAATTATAGGCTGCATTATTAGGTTCAATTCTTACAGCCTCCTTGAAGCATTGTTGAGCCCTCTCGTAATCTTCTCGTCCAGCATAAATTAAACCGAGTAATTGATATGCCTCAGCAGTGTCGGGATGACTTTGTATAACTGTCTTGAAAACGCTTTCAGCTTCTGGCATTTTCCCCGTCTGCATTAAATTTACGCCCTGCAATAAAATCTGCTCAATTTCTTTGTTCATTTTGATATTTTAGATTTTCGGGAATGAGGCCACTTTGGCTTCTTTCATACATCTGGCAAAACAGATTTTCTAATTTGCGGGTGTACTTTTCTGGATCAAAAAGTGGGTTCTTCTCTCTGTAACTAGAGAGCCTTTTCTTGAAGTCGGCAATTTTTTGCGGCTTATTACCTAAATCAATAGCCAGAGCTTGATACTCTTCAGGGGTACGAACAATGAGTTCGGGTATCTGGCATGTAGACAATAAACTCGCAGCGACACGGCTGGCAAATGACTGACCCGTGCAAGTTAATACCGGCAACCCTGCCCAGAGTGCTACCGTCGCGGTCGTGTGTGCGTTATAAGGGTACGTATCCAAGAATAGATCAGCACATTTTAAACGAGCCATATGCTCACCGACATCATCCATTCGTCGGGCAAAAATAATTCGGGCGGGATCAACCCCGCGCGCCTGAGCTTCTTTTCTTAAATTATTAGAAGTAGGATCATTTCTATAACTCAACCATAAGACAGATTGAGGAACACCCTTGAGTATATCCATCCACTGACCCCAAACCTGAGACGTTATTTTATAGCTATTATTAAACCCACAGAAAACAAAGCCTTCTTCCGGTAAATCTAATTCACTTCGAGTAAACTTTCTGTCCGATACCTTTAGTTGATTATCATGGGGCATGAAACAATCGAGGTAGGCAATTTTTTCAGTATAATATTTCCGGCTCTCAGGTGGAATCACGACTTCATCGGCAATAATATAATCCATCAGTAATGTTCCCGTGGTTCCTGGATAACCGAGATAGTTAACATGTATCGGGGCAACTTGATTTAAAAAGATGGCTGGGCGCGAACCACGGGTACACCCATTCATATCGATCGCGATATCAATTTTAAGTTTCCGTGCCAATTCTGTTACTTCAACATCGGTTAGGTCCGCAATATTGTAAAACTCATCGAAAGTCTTGGAAAGAGATTCCACTGTAGCATCTTTTTTTCGGCCAAAATAAAAACCAGTAATTTTAAATTTACTTTTATCATGATTGCGGAACAAACCAGCCGATGCGTAGGTAACAGGATGTTCGTTAAAATCTGATGAAAAATAACCGAGGTGAATCTTTTCTTTTCTAGGTATTTTTTGAAGCGGAGATAAACCCGTGGTGTCTTGATTAATCTGTGAGGTTATCCAAATTTTCGTAACGTTTAATTGCTGAGACAAGGAGTCAAAATGAGAGATAAAAGCAAAAGGTGTAATAGCCCTATTACCCTTCTCTGCCATTTCTAATAATTGTTTCCCTAAATTTTCTAAATCCTCCCAGTCAGCAAATGCCTTTTTATTGAAGAAAATAGCACCCAGTAGATAATCTAAATCGGGCTTTAGTTGTGCCGCTTTCTTTAAATCTTCTAATGCGGTTAAGGTATGATTATTTTCCGCGAAATAAGTAACGGCTCGGTGGTAGTAAGCCTCTGCGTACCGAGGTTGCATTTCAATAACCCGTGAAAAATCAGCCAAGGCGGCAGGATAATTTCCCATTTTTTTGTGCGCCTGACCCCGATTTAAATAGGCATCCACAATACTTGGATTAAATTCTAGTGACTTGGTATAATCGTTAAGTGCGTCGACATTTTTTTCAAAATGAAGATAAATATTACCCCGATTATAATAAGCATCAGCATGGCGCGGATTAAGCGCGATTGCCCGATTATAAAAATTCATCGCCTCAACGTAATTTTTTTTGTCGTAAAAAACATTACCGATATTCGATATCGCATCTTCAAACAGCGGGTCTAATTTTAAAGCGCACTGATAACATTTGAGCGCCTTATCCAAATCTTTTTGATCTTTATAAGCATTTCCTAGATTTGAAAATGCGGCAGGCATTTGCGGATTAATGACTAAGGCTTTTGAAATTAACCCTATGGCTTTTGTTAATTCTTGGTTTTGTAAGGCAATCACACCTAAAAGGTGGAGCACCTCTGCGTTTTCAGGATGCGAAACAAGTAACCGAGTGTAGATTTCCTTCGCCGATATTAAATCACCGCGACGATGAAATTCTAGAGCTAGATTAAATTGATGCATTTCGGGAGTCTCGCCCGAGGATGGACTGGAATTAGCCATTACGAAGATGATTTTCCGCATCAATTATTTGAGGCGGCTGGTTCGCAACGGCATAGCGATACATCTGTGTGAGTATTGCCTCATACTCACTCATATATTTTTTCATATCAAAAAGACGTTGGGTCTTAATATTTTCTTTTAGTTTGCGCCGCAATGCACTCAAGCGCTCAGAATTATTAGCCAAATCGATAACCAGCGACTCATACTCCTCAATGCTATGGGTAATTAATTCAGGTAGCCCAACCGCCGTTAAAAGACTTGCTGCAACACGACTAGCAAAAGAATTACCAATACGAGTGACGACCAGCAATCCCGACCATAGAGCATCACTCGCTGTCGTGTGTGCGTTATAAGGAAAAGTATCCAAAAATAGTCCTGCGAGTTTTTGCCGACCCAAATGAGCTTCCATATTTTCACTATAGGCCGCGAAACGTAAACGCTCGGCATCGACTCCCTGCCTTGCCGCCTCCTTTTTTAAATTTGAGATAGTTTCAGGCGGTAAATTATTAAACCAAAGCACTGATAAGGGTACCGCTTTTAGAATTCTCATCCATGACGAAAAAACTTCAGGGTTAAATTTAAAACCCTTATTAAAACAGCAAAAAACAAAACCCTCGGGTGGTAAATTATTTTGCTCGCGTGTCACCGGTTTAATGGAAGGGAGTAAATTCATCTGCCGCGGCATAAACGATTTCATATAAGCCACCTTCTCACTGTAGAATAGCTGTTGTTCGGTCGGAATCACTACAGGATCAGCAATAATATAATCATAATATTCCGCTGCCATTGTGCCTGTATAGCCCAAATAATTAATCTGCACGCGGGCGACTCGTTGAGCAAAGATTCCCGTTCTTGAATCACGCGTATTCCCAGTTAAATCTACCGCTAAGTCTATGCCCAGTTCTCTTGCTTTTTTAGCAACTTCAAGATCGGAAAGTTCATTGATTTCAAAATAGTGGTCAAAGAGATGATTTAAATTAGTACGGTCTTGCTCCGTAAGTTCAGGCGACATTGAAAATGCATAAACCTCGAATGCATCCCGATTGTGCATTTTAAAGATATCTGCCGAAAGATGCATCACCGCGTGATTTCTAAAGTCGGGAGAAAAATACGCGATTTTGATCTTTTTAGCAGACAAAGGTGTAGCTATTTTACCTAAAGCCGAAACCGTAGGAGAACTTTTTTGAATAAAAGCTCTCATCAATCTGTATTGGATTTCCGGGGAATCCGTGATTCTTAAAATGTCCCAACCTTGGGCTTCGTCGGAACCACCTTGTAGAATAAAATTCCTCAGTTCATCGTAATCCTCCCATTCACATAGCACTGATGATAAATATTGAAGCGCTAGATTCCTGATCGATGGTGTCGTTAACAGTTTAGCAAAATGATAGGCGTTATAAAATTTCCCGGCGCGAATATAACCTTTAATTAAATTTTCTAAATAAATCTGACTACTTGGCCCACGCTCGAATGCCTTTAAATAGATTTCAACGGCTTCGAGGTGTTTTCCGGTCAGAGTATAAAGTCTGGCTAATTCATTATAGGCATCCGGAAAGTCATCTTTAATTCTGATGGCGCACAAAAACCATTCTTTCGCTTGAGTGAAATTTCTTAACAGGAAATACACGCACCCCAAGTACAAGCAATAGTGCGGATTATTCTTATAAGTAGGTTCGATTTTCTTATAAACCTCGAGCGCCTCTAAATTTCGTCCCAGCATCCCATAAGCATTGGCTAGATTAAAATTTACGTTAGGAAGATTGGGGGCAATTTTTTCGGCATTTAAATAACAGGCGATGGCATCTGAATGTCGGTTTATCCGACAGTAAGTATTTCCCAAGTTAAAATGGGCATCCACTGCCTGTGGATTAATTTCAATCGCTTTCTCAAAGCATGTTTTCGCCTGCGCCAAATCTGATAATTCAGTATAGCAATTACCGAGGTTTGAATAAGCACCAAAATTATTGGGGTTAATGCTGATAATTTTTTCAAAGAAATTTTTGGCGGATTTAATATCCCCGCCTTGAGCGTAGATGAGGGCCAACCCAAACAGACTTAATTCGTGATCGGGCGATTGCCGCAAAACCGATTCATAGGCCGCCTTCGCCTGCGCCAAGTTGCCCTGCTGTTCGTACTGCTGGGCTTGCTGGAATTCACTGGATATATTTATATCCATTAGGGTCGAATGGAGATATTCCTATTCTCCTGAACATTTAATCCAAGATGGCACATCGCCTTAAAGCTTTCTTCTAGTTTTTGTGTGTAGTAGGACGAGTAAAAAATTTTAGACTTCGCAGCATTTTCCATTAATTTTTGTTTCAATTGTTTAGCTTGGTCGTGGTTATTACCCAACGTTATCGCTCGAGTTTCATACTCCTCAGTCGTGGTCGTAATGAGTTCAGGGAGTTGCAACTGTGTTAAAAAACTTCCTGCTACACGACTAGCAAATGTCTCTCCGACACGAGTAAGTACTGGTACGCCCGCCCACAGGGCATCATTACTTAAGGTATGTGCCCCGTATGGAAAAGTATCCAAAAATAAATCGGCCAACTGCAAACGTGCTAGATAATCAGACGGTGAATCTAATCTTTTTGCAAAAATTAAACGCTCGGCGTTAACGCCTAATTTTTCTGCGTGACCACGTACTTTTTCTATTACCTGTGAATCTTTATTCTCCCCAAGCCAAAGACAAGACCCTGGAACTTGTTTTAAAATTTTCATCCAAACAGCAAAAGTCTCTGGCAAAATCTTTCCATAACCCGAAGTGCAACAAAAGATAAAACCTGTTTCGGGTAGACCGCATTCTGCACGGGAAAACTTTTTTGCGGAAGGTTTTACTTTTGTATCCCGCGGCATGAAACAAGGTAAACGAATAATTTTTTCGGTGTAATAATTCTCGGCTGACTCTGGAATCGTAAAATCATCAGCAATAATGTAATCGATGTATTGTGAACCGCTTGTGCCAGCATAACCTAAATAATTAACCTGAACGGGGGCAACTCGGTGTCTAAAGACTAACAATTGCTCGGCCGTAAAAATTCCGAGGTCGATAGCGATGTCGAGATTAAGCGACCGTGCGAGCTCGACAATTTCGCCAGATGTTTTCGCACCAACGTCGTAAAAATGATCCACCCCTTGGCTGATTCGTTTAGACAAGGCATCCGGTAGCTCCTTAGAAAAAGAGAAAGCGTAGATTTCAAATTGCTCTCGATTATGAAGTTCGAGCACCTCAGCTAATAAATAACCTACAGGGTGTTGTTTGAAATCTTCTGAAAAATAGCCAATCCGTATCTTTTTATGCCTCATTGTATCGCTTTTGAATACATCTTTTGCGATATCGTAACGTTGCTTAATTAGTAAGGTGGCTGCGGTTTTGAGGTATTCAAGCGAGTCAAAAACCAACATGACTTGTATCGGATGAGCCACGCGTTCGAAGTTTTTAATTTTTTGCGGTACGATTTTTCTGTATTCTTCAAATTTATCCCATTCACAAAGACTTAAATAACCGCCCATTAATCCACCGATAACAAAATCCATGTTTGGCTTTAATTTTAGGACAAATTCCAAATCCTCCAGTGAAGACCTGACATCTTTATTTTTTAGTTTAGCTATCGACCTATTGTAAAAGGCATCGGCGCTCAGGGGATTAATTTTAATGGCGGCGCTCAATGCCAATATCGCTTGATCATAATCCTGCGCAGCGAGCAACGCTCCTCCACAATTAAAGTGCGCTTGGTAATACCCAGGATCTAATTCAACAGCCCGCTGATAACAAGGTATAGCACGGGCATAGTTCTTTAAATTCGTCCAAGCATCTGCTAAATTGGAATAAGCCGCAGCCAATGAGGGATTTAGCTCTATAGCCTTGGTACATACTTTAACACACTCAGAGTTCTGTCCTAACTCGCAGTACGTTTTTCCTAAATTTGAATAGGTCACTGCATCGGCAGGATTTAACGCAATAGATTTAAGATAACATTCGACCGCTTCTTCAAATTTTTTGCGTTTATCATTCATGACCCCTAAATTAGTCCAACCTAGGGCACTCTGTGGATTTACTTTTAGGGCGGCTTCATAAGATTCGGCGGCCTTGTTGTACTCGCCTAATTCGGCATAAATATTTCCTAAATAGAAATAGACTTGGAAATTTTTTAATCCTAGATCAATCGCTGTTTGATAGTTATCTATTGCCGAAGCAAAGTCTCTTAATTGATGGTAGGCGACTGCCCGATTAAAAAAGAGTGACGCATTTTGAGGATCAATCGAGATCGCTAAGTTCAAATCTTCGATGGCCAACTTAGGCTTGCCCATCTGACGAACAATTTCCCCACGATTGCTGTAATAGGTTGAAATCCTCGGGTTTAGGTCAATCGCTTGCGAAATCAAATCATACGCCTGCGGTAATTGATTTTGCTGACTCAACGCCAAGCCGAGCAAATGAAACGCCTCATGATTTTGAGGATTAACATTTACCAACTCAGTTAAAATTCTCTGTGCCGACATCGACTGCCCTGCCTGCAAAGACTGAATCGCTTCAGCCATTTTTTGAGACTCGAATTTTTTATCCCCGTCTGACTGGAAATTTGACGCACTCATGTGAGTAAAATTATCTAAGCATGAGACCGACTACCTGCAGGGTTAGGTTAGCGTAAAGTGCAGCAACGACATCGTCCATCACGATGCCGATGCCTCCGGGAGCTTTTTCAATCCAGCGAATTCCCAGCGGCTTAACGATATCGAAAAAACGAAATAATCCAAATCCTAGCAGAACCATAAAAAAACCTAACTTAGTTCCTAAATGTAAATGAGGGTTTAATGAAAATACTAAGGGCATCGCGACCATCTCATCTAAAATAACTTCCGAGGGGTCTTTCTTCTTCAATAATGCTGCCGCGGCTCCGCAAATAAATATCGCCGCCAGAATCACTAGTCCATTGAAACAAATTTCGTGAATCCAGCCACGCGGGGTTGCTAAATTTTGCACCACTAGTGCCCACCAAAATAAACCCACCGCCGAGCCCCAAGTTCCTGGTGCCTTTAATTTTCCCAACGGACCGAGCGTGGCAAGGGTGACAATCATTCAGACAGGCCGGGTAAATGCCGGCGGTATCGAATTAAATAACTCGCTCCAGAAATAACGGTAAGGGCAACCGAGAGCCAAAATAGACTCATGATAATGACTTCCCATCGCTGATGCCACAATGCCGATAATTTCCAGTGCGTCTCGTAGGCACGGAGTCCAATCAAGTGACCAATCGCAATAATTTGCAGAAAGGTTTTAATTTTCCCCAACCGCTCAGCTTCTAAAACTTGCCCACGTGCCGCCGCCACTAGGCGTAGGCCGGTAATCAAAAACTCGCGCATCAAAATCAAGATGACCCCAAAGGCGGCGATGAGTGTAGCTGAGTGGGTTGGTAATTTTTCGACTCCTTGATCATCCCAGTGTTTAACGGGTAAACAATCGGTTGCGGCCAAGGCCACTAATAATCCAATGATGAAAATCTTGTCTACCAGGGCATCCATTAATCGGCCAAAGTCGGAAACCGCCTCCAATTTACGGGCAATCCAGCCATCAAAGATGTCCGTCAATGCAGCGACAATAAAGAGGGCCAGGGCAGCGCTAGCCCAGACTCCCGCCCAATACGTCCAAATAGCTATTAAAAACACGGCCGGTAGCCGTGCCGCGGTCAAAATATTGGGGATTTGGCGAAGAAACTGCATGCAGGCTTGCGGTGATAATGTTCTCAGATGAAAGTAACCCGCAACAGGAAAACAATGGCCAGCAAACTTCGAATCGCCGTCTACCCCGGCACCTTTGACCCCATCACGCTCGGACACCTCGATGTTCTTAAACGTGGCTCCAGACTGTTCGATCGCGTCATCTTGGCCGTTGCCCCTAGCGACTCCAAAAACCCCTGGTTTTCTTTAGAAGAGAGACTCGAAATGGCACGAGAAGCTACGAAATCGATGAGTAAAATAAAGGTGGCCGTGCTGGATGGCCTGACCGTCGAATTCGCCCAGAAACACGGGGCGATTGCGATTATTCGGGGACTCCGTAAATTCAGCGATTTTGAATTCGAGTTCGACCTAGCCCACGCCAACCGCCTCATGGCACCCAAAATCGAGACGGTTATTTTAATGCCCAGCCAAGATCAGTTCATCACGTCATCGTCCTTCGTTAAAGACATCGCACGGCATAAATTATCTCAAGCCGCCGCCTTCGTCCCTCCGTGCGTGCTCCCTAGACTCAAAAAACGCTTAAAATAAGCGAAATAGAGCCTCCCTACGCTGTTGACCGTGGGGAATTGTTTCGTTTGCTCTACCCTTCCTTCGGTCTAACACCGGCCCGCAGACATTCTATCTCTCTACCCATCATCTATCTATGGACATTAAAATCCAAACTACCAACCCAACGCGCCGCAATGTCACCGTGACTATCCCTGCCGCCGACGTCGCCTCTGCCGAAAAAGAAGTGCTCAAAGGTTTCGTCCGCGAGGCCGCCCTTCCTGGCTTCCGCCCAGGCAAAGCGCCCGAGGCCATCGTCCGTCAAAAATACGGCAAAAATATCGACGAAGAGGTAAATCAACAACTGGTCTCCAAGGGCTACGAACGCATCCGTGAAGAAAAATCTTTCACCGTCTACACTTTGGCCGACGTCAAAAAAGGTGAAATCGCCAAGGGTAAAGATTTCATCATCGAATACGAAGTCGACGTACTTCCTGAATTTAAAACACCCGATTGGAAAAAAATCAAGGTCACCAAAGAAGAAGTAAAAGTTACCGATGCAGACATCGATGAGGGTGTGCAAAAAATCTTACAACAGCGCGCTCGTTTCGAAAAAACTGAAGCTGCTGCAACCAAAGGTGACTATGTTCGCTTAAGTTACACGGGTACCATCGACGGCAAAGAGGTTAAAGAGTTAGACGCCGAAGCAGGCACATTAGCCGGAGCTGAATCCACCTGGGAAGAAGCCGGAGCTGATAACGAAATCGTCTCTATTCCTGCCATTTCAAAGGCGATTGTTGGCCTCAAAGCCAATGACACTGCGAAGGCTGATTGGACTGTTCCCGCCGATCACGCTCGTGAAGCACTCCGTGGTAAGAAAATTATTTACAGCATCACCATTTCCGAAATTCGCACCAAACAACTCCCGTCATTAAATGAAGAGTTCTTCAAATCAATCGGAGTAAAAGACGAAGCCGAACTTCGTTCTGAATTAAGAAAAGGTATCGAAGGAACTAAAGAACAACAGGCTGAAACAGCTCGCCGTGAAAAAGCGGTGGAAACTTTAGTAGCTGGCTTGGAACTTCCTTTGCCACAATCAGCAGTCGATTCCGTTGCGAGAGACCTATTCATCCAGTACGCTCAAATGAGAATGCGTTCTGGTATGCAACCAGGCGAACTCGAAACGAAGCGCGATGAAATCATTGAAGAAGCTCGCAAGGCCGCGGAAGTGCGCGTCCGTGCTCAAGTCGTCCTCTCCCGCATTGCGGAAGAAGAAAAAATCGACCTCACCCAAGAAGAATTCAGCCAAGCGATCATCAATATCGCTTACGCCGAGAAAACCCCTCCTGAAAAACTCGTCAAAGACCGCAAGCGCCTCGCGATTATCCGTCGCGATGCCATGCTCAATAAGGCCTTGGATCTTATTTTAGGCGAAGAAAAGCCTGAATTGGTTGAGAAATCCTAAGTCTAGGGTTAATATTATACTTACTCCTATGTCCTACATTATTCCAAACGTTGTTGAACGAGATGCACGCGGCGAAAGAGCGTGGGATATTTACAGTCGCCTTCTCAAGGACCGCATCATTTTCCTCGGGGCTCCTATTTATGATGACGTCGCTAATGCCGTCATCGCTCAATTACTATTCTTACAAATGGAAGATCCTAAAAAAGATATTTCCATTTATATTAATTCTCCTGGCGGCTCCATCACCGCCGGCATGGCCATCTACGATACCATGAATTTCTTGAGCTGCGAAATTAACACCTATTGCATCGGGCTTTCCGCCAGTATGGCCACCGTGCTACTCACCGCCGGCACTAAAGGTAAGCGCCACGCTCTACCTAACTGCCGCGTCATGATTCACCAACCGAGCGGTGGTGCGACGGGACAGACTTCTGATATCTCAATCGCAGCCAAAGAAATTCTTCGCTGGCGCGACACTTTAAATCATGTGCTCGCTAAACACAGCGGAAGAACTCCTGAAGAATTACAGCGCGACTCCGACCGAGATTACTACATGACCGCCGAACAAGCTAAAGCGTACGGATTGGTCGATCACGTCGTTTTACCTAAACAAAATAAGGTCTAATTACGATGTCAGGTTCTCAAGCAGACACCTGTTCATTCTGCGGCAAACCAGCTAGCCAAGTCGGCAAACTGATTGCTGGACCCAATGGCGTAGGTATTTGCGATAAGTGTGTCACCACTTGCGGTCATTTAATTGAACGTGAAAAAACGCGCGACGGAAAAAGCTCAGCCACGGGACCATCTCTACAGGGCACTGCACCCAAAACTCCTTTAGCTCCAGTAAAATTAATTACCCCTTCTAAATTAAGAGCCGAGCTGGATACCCACGTCATTGGACAAGACCACGCCAAAAAAGTTTTATCGGTTGCCGTTAATAATCACTACAAGCGACTCAACGATCGCCTCGCCCAAGCCCGCGGAGATAAAAAAGGCGAACTGAGCGAAGTTGAATTAGATAAGAGCAATATTCTTTTAATCGGTCCGACGGGTACTGGAAAAACTTTGTTGGCCAAAACTTTGGCTAAGATGCTCGATGTGCCCTTTGCGATTGCTGATGCCACCACGCTCACCGAAGCAGGCTATGTTGGCGACGATGTTGAAACCGTCGTTTTGCGCCTTCTGCAATCGGCGGATATGGATGTTGAGAAAGCTCAACGGGGTATCGTTTTTATTGATGAAATCGATAAAATCGGACGTAAATCCGATTCGGCATCCATCACCCGCGATGTCTCGGGCGAAGGGGTCCAACAAGCTCTTTTAAAATTATTAGAGGGTACGATTTGTAACGTTCCCCCTGCGGGTGGCAGAAAGCATCCCGAGCAGCAATGCATTCGCGTCGATACTAGTGATATTTTATTTATCGCAGGCGGCGCGTTTGTGGGCCTCGATCGCTTAATTGCGAAACGCGCAGGCACTAAAGCATTAGGATTTATTCATGGTGGAAATATTCCGCCAAAACTTTCCGCTGAAGAAGTTCTCGCAGGCTTACAACCCGAAGACCTTTTCTCCTTCGGTATGATTCCTGAATTCGTCGGTCGTCTGCCAGTGATTTCTGTTTTAGAACCATTAAGCCGAGATGCTTTAGTAAGAATTTTAACTGAGCCAAAAAATGCGGCGACGAAGCAGTATCAAAAATTATTTTCCATGTCGGGCATCCATCTCGAGTTCACCCCCGCTGCACTTGAAGCATTAGCGGATCGAGCTTTAGAACTGGGCACCGGAGCGCGCGGATTGCGTTCTGTCCTAGAAGGTATCCTCCTCGAAACGATGTATCACTTACCTGAAGCCGTTGCGGGATCAAAATTTATCGTAACACCCGAAGCGGTGCGTGGCACCAAACCCATTGCGGTCACCCCACCCACTAAGGCCAATAAAAAGAGTGCTTAAATGATTGTTTATCCTGCCATTGATATTCGTAACGGCCGATGCGTTCGACTCAACCAAGGTCGCGATGATGCCCAAACTTCTTACTACGAAAATCCCGTTGAGCCGGCCGAGCAATTCACCCAAGCGGGCGCCGAGTGGATTCACGTGGTAGACTTAGATGGCGCCTTTGGTGGAGCTCCCCGCAATTTAAATATCTTACAAAAAATTTCTTCACTCGGTCCCAAGGTTCAATTTGGCGGAGGCATGCGCGATGCTAAATTAATCGATGCTGCGCTGGCAGCGGGAGCGTCGCGTGTTGTTATTGGAACTCGGGCTGCTACCGACTCACAATTTCTACAAGAGATTGCCAAATCACACGGGAAAAAATTAGCCATCGGGGTTGATGCTAAAGATGGACTCGTGGCGGTTAAAGGTTGGACGGACGTCACCCAATTAAACGCCATCGATTTTGCGGTCACGGTCAGTCAGTTGGGAATTTCGACCGTGATCTATACCGATATCGCAACGGACGGAATGCTCACGGGGCCGAATTGGAAATCACTCGAAGCCTTACTTAAACGCTGCACCTGTGGCGTGATTGCATCAGGAGGCGTAGCCAGTGCGGCGGACGTAGCTAAACTCGCACAACTTTCCAAAGCCTATCCCCATTTAGTGGGAGTCATTGTCGGCAAAGCACTTTACGAAGGTCGCACGAATGTGCCCGAGTTATTAAAAGCCAGCCGCGCTTAAAACCCAATAAATAGTGGTTAATAGGGCGGAATTGTCACATTCCTATGCTTGCCATATTGGTGTGATTTAACAGGCTTTGACCCCTATGACTATCGTACGTCACCTCTTTGCCTTTCTGATTTTTAGCGCTTCGATTTTCAATACTACCGCTGCTGATTTAACCGCCGCGCAAATCATAGAAAAGGCCCGTACCGCTGTGGCCAAAGAACCCAAGTTCCTGGAACGCATCCAAGGCTTACATTTTGAAATTAAATTCGTTAGTCCAGAAAACAAGCCAGTAAGTTTCACCATGATCCAACTGGTCGGTCCTAAATCTCGTCGCGAGCTTTCCTACAACGAAAACTATACCGTAGAAGTTATAACCGCCTGTAATGGTCTCGAAGCATGGAAATCTACGCGTGAAATTGGCGGGCAAAAGAGAGCTCAAAACCTCATCATTCCTTACGATCAAGTCGCCATCCTTAGGGACATGACGATTAACGACTTAGCTTTTTACAGTGCACCGGTCGAAGGCACTGGTTCGGTGAGTTACCTAGGGACAGACGAAATCAATGGCAAAAAAGTTCATTCGCTGGAGTATAAATTTGATTCCGGTTTCAAAATCACTCGTCACTTTGGCGTGAACAATTTCGAATTAGTAGCCTACGATCAAAAAAGTGCCAAAGGAGAAATCTACCGTCAGCAAGTTGAAGAAACTGAGTGGATTGAAGGGATCTGCTTCGTGAAACGTGAAACTATTTTAATGAATGGTAAAAAAATATCTGAAGCAATTTACGAAAAAACCATAGTAAATCCCGAGGTCGGTGAGAGTTCATTCGCCTTCCCTATCAAATAAATAATGGCATTTCTCCGGGCTAACGAAAAAGACTTTGAGAAAAAGTTGCGTGCTTTTGTCGGCACAGGCGAAGCCTCAGCTGATGTTTCCAAAACCGTCACCGCAATTATTGATGACGTCAGAGCCCGTGGAGACATCGCCGTACTTTATCACACGGCGCGACTCGACCACGCTAAATTAAATATCCGTCAAATCCGCGTCCCCGAAGAACATTTAAAAAAGGCGGTTAACTCGCTGAGCCCCGAGAAAAAGAAAAGTATCACGGAGGCCGCTAAGTGTATCGAAGATTTCCATAAGCGTACGCTCCCTAAAAACTGGAAGGCGAAAAATCCTCACGGAGCAACCGTCGGGGAAAGATATCATGCCATTCATCGCTGCGGTCTGTACATTCCAGGCGGCCAGGTGCCCCTAGTCTCGACGGTGCTTATGACGGCCATCCCTGCTAAAGTAGCAGGCGTGCCTGAAATCTGCGCATGCACTCCGCCAGGCGCCGACGGTAAAATAAATTCGGATATTCTGGCAGCACTCTATCTTTGCGGCGTAAAAGAAGTCTTCGCAATCGGCGGAGCTCAAGCCATCGCCGCCATGGCCCTCGGCACCGACGCCGTGAAGCCAGTTGATAAAATTTTCGGACCAGGAAATGCCTATGTCACCGAAGCGAAACGCCAACTTTTTGGACGCGTGGGAATCGATCTCTTACCTGGTCCCAGCGAAGTGATGATTATCGCAGATCGCACCGCTA
>JBAXIK010000013.1:0-24998 GCA_037138415.1 Opitutia bacterium
ACTTGCACATCATCAATCCGCAGTTCTAGGCGACAAATGATTTCATCTCGTTGCGATGAGGTTGCGATATTCGGTGGAATAATAAAGCGGACTTCAATCGGAGTGCCTTTTTTGGGAGAAAGATTAATGGTCCGTAACTTGGGACCGGCACTCGATAAATTATTTGCTGATGCCGCACTCTTTTCGTCCGCGGGTTTAGCCTCATTAGCTTTCACTTGGGTCGGCTCAATATCATCGGTAAGTTTGAGGTAACCTTCTTTAACAGCTAAAACTAAATAGGCGGCGAGAGAATGGACGCAGAGTTTGCGCTGAACCAGAGAAACTTCGCAGGCACACTCATTGCGCTGGAAGGTGATAGATCTTAAATTCCAACAGGCCTCGCGGGATTCTTTGCCATCATCGACCACCGCTTTAACTTCGGGAAAAGTCCAATTGGCCTTCTTTACTTTACCTTTCTCAATCAGCCCCTTGGCGAGGAGCATGGTGGCTCCACCGGCGAGATCAATGAGCTCGTCTTCTGAGATGTTTGGCAACGGCTGCTTGGGAGCCATTAGAGGTGTTACGTGGGTAGATGCTCTCTGTGCAGAGGCATCAAATAATGAATTTTGTTAAAGACTTTTCGCTTTAGAAAGCGACGTCTTGGCCAATTACACCAGGGTGCATCTCATAGATGCCTACCGGAGTCGTTGGACCTGTCATCACAATTGAGTAATCGGGCCCAATGCCAATCACAATCTTACCCCCTGGCATATTTACCGTTAAATCAGCATCAACTAACCCCATTTTATAGGCCACCGCCGCACAGGCCGATGATGATGAGCCAGATGCCAAGGTGTAGCCTGCGCCACGCTCCCAAATCTCAATTTGAATATTCTTACGATCTAAGACCTTTAAAAATTGTACGTTGGTGCGATTAGGGAAATTAGCATGTAACTCCAAATCAGGACCGAAGGTCTTAGCTAAATCTGCCGTAAGATTATCTACAGGAATGATGCAGTGGGGATTTCCCACTGTCGCTGCCCAATACTTAAAGGTCTTACCTTTTACTGTGATTTCCTCACCTAATACTTCGCGATCAGGACCGATGTGAGGAATCTGCGGTGCGCGAAATGAGACTTTGCCCATTTCAACCCGAATGCGATTTCCACCTTCAAAAACAGAACAGCCCACTAAACCACCCGGAGTGTGAATTTTAAATTCTTCGCCTTCTTTCACCCGACGCGTTTCTAAAAGGTGACGACAAAAAATTCGAATACCGTTTCCTGATTTCTCCGCTTCGGATCCATCGGGATTTAAAATGCGTAAGCCGAAAGCACCATCTTTGCGTTCAATCGGACCATAAAGAATTCCATCTGAACCTAAACCGTAATGACGGTGACAAACTTTGCGGATGACTTCAGGGGAAAAGAGGGTCGGACAATCTTTGGGCTCTAAAACCAAATAATCGTTTCCTAAGGCGTGATACTTCGCAAAGCGCATAAGGCTATAATGGCCCCTTTTTATACAGAAAAGCAAGCCCATGCATTCCTTAATTACCGACGATCCAGCGAGCGATAATGAATCGCCTCGAGTAAATGTGCCGTCGCAATTTGCTCTGCATTAGCTAAATCGGCAATCGTTCGCGACACCCTTAAAATGCGGTCATAAGCTCGTGCCGATAGTGATAATTTCTCCATAGCCTGTTGTAATAAATCTCCTTGGGCACGATCTAATACGCAGTTATCGCGTAAGGCTTTACCCGACAACAGGGCATTACAGGCATAGGGCTGATCCTGAAATCTTTTTCTTTGAATGGTTCTCGCCGCTTCAATGCGTTGACGAATTTCTTTTGAAGCTTCACCAGGTTGTGTTGTTCTAAGTTCTTCAATCGAAAGTGCTGGCGCTTCAATTTGTATATCAATCCGATCCAACAGCGGTCCCGAAATTTTTGCTCGATAGCGTTGAATGTGAACCTGAGAACATCGACATTCTTTTTGCCGATCTCCTAAATGCCCACAGGGACAGGGATTCATCGCAGCGACTAACATAAATCGAGCGGGCAAAGTGACTTTTGCGGCAGCCCTCGAAACGGTCACACATCCATCTTCGAGTGGCTGACGAAGTACTTCCAATGCGGCTCGACGAAACTCCGGTAACTCATCGAGAAATAATACTCCGAGATGCGCGAGTGAAACTTCTCCTGGTCCCGGAATACTTCCGCCACCGATTAATCCAATATCACTGATGGTATGATGCGGAGACCGAAAGGGACGTCGCCACTTTCGATTCTTATCCTGAAAAGCTAAACCTGCTGCCGAATGTACCGATAAAATCTGTATATACTCATCAGCATTGGGCGTAGGTAAAATAGAAGGAAGTCGTTTGGCGATGAGCGATTTCCCTGAGCCTGGTGGGCCTAAAATGATGATATTATGCCCGCCCGCCGCCGCGACTTCTACCGCTCGGCGAACTTTTATTTGTCCTTTCACCTCCGAAAAATCGGGCTCTCCCTCATCCGTGGCTAAAAATAAATTTTCATCTCTAGGCGGGAGTGGCTGAAACTTCGGGTCGTTGGATAAAAATCGTAATGCACCATCAAGTGAATCCACGGCAACCGCTTCGATTCCTTTCACCAACGCCGCTTCTTCGGCTGACACTCTGGGTAAAATCACCCCTTTTAACTTTAGTTTCTTTGCGAGTAGGGCAATCGCCACACCACCCTTAACCGCTCTCGTTCCGCCACTGAGGCCTAATTCACCAGCGATTAAGTAGTCGGATAATTTACTTTTATTAATTTGTCCAGTTGCGGCCGCCATCCCAATCGCAATGGGTAAATCATACATCGATCCTTCTTTACGTAAATCGCCCGGTGCTAAATTAATCGTAGTCTTGGTTTCATATCCGCGAAGCCCAGTATTTTGTAACGCCGAGAGAACCCGGTCCTCCGATTCCTTCACGCCTTTGTCAGGCAGACCCACAATCTCTAATCTCAAATCACCAACCTCACCCGTATTCACTTCTACCTCAACGGGCACAGCTTCAACACCGACCAGTGCTGCTGAATGGAGCGTGGCAAACATGCTCCCACAAACCAAAACATCCAACCCGCGACAAGGGGTGATTAATAGGCTATTTATTGAGTAAAACCTACTAGCTGCCGACTATTTCTTGATGGCTTTCAGTAGGGCAGGGATATCGACCGACTCGCGAATCATTTTCTCAATAATCGGGATTTTATCAGAGTCCTGCCGCATGGTCTTAACGGTCATATTATTAATACGTGCCGTAACTGCGAACGACTCTGATTCAACAGCTGCTACTGGGATGCCTGCATCGGTTAACTTTTTCATGAGGATATCGTTCGGCAATAAACCATTTGATAAAATAATTCCTGATAAAGATTTGGCGCCCCCACCTTCGATAAATGCTTCTAATAAGTCTTCTCGGTCTCCTGGAACAATGACGAGGGTTCCACTGACGCGGAAGTATTCGGCGGCGCGACGGGCCGACATCGCCCCGATCACTACGCGTCGTACCCGACGTAATCCGGCAGGTTGGTGAATCCAACGTGCTTTGGTTTCTTCAGCTACCTGATCAAGATTCGGATATACTAAAGTTTCTTGCAGTGGTACGACTCCGATTAAAGGCACACCTAATTTTTTCAATCCGCGGCTGGCGAAGTCGCGAATGAAATCAATTTTATCGGGTAATACTTTATTTAAAATAACACCGACCACTTCGACGCCTGATTGGTCGAAAAGAGCCTTATTGAGAGCGATTTCATCAATAGGTTTACCAATACCACCCGCTGCTACAATAAGAGCTTTAGAGCCTAAAACCTTGGCGTTATCGGCATTCGACGCACCGAATACAGAACCGACTCCTGCGTGTCCGGAACCTTCCACCACAATAATATCTTTTCCGTAAGCAGCACGATCAAACGCGCGACAGATTCGATCTTTTAACTGAGGTCCAATCTCGTTTGGATTTTCTAAATAGTTTTTAGTGAACTCAGGTCCAATCGCCACGGGTGACATTGCCGCAATCGGAATATCTAAAGAAAATAATCCATCGATGAGCAAAGTATCTTCGTCCACTTGATCTTCACCCGATTGTACAATGCGCTGCGCAATAGGTTTAATGTACCCAACATTAAGGCCCATCGTTTGTAAGGCGGCAGTTAAACCTAAACAGGCCGTAGTCTTACCATCATTCATTCGCGTTGCTGCGACAAAGATACGACTCGTATCCTTATTCATCGGGCTATTCAGTAGACCCGGAATATTGTCTGCGAAGCGTTTGTGTAAAGCCATAGTGAGACTGATTTAGTCTTTTAGCTTCGGATAGAGGAATGATTTATCAACGGCTTGTGCTGCCACAATCACCGCAGTACCGAAAATATCATGCGCACTTGCACCACGAGAAATTTCAGCGGCCGGACGATCTAGGCCCGTTAAGATCTGACCATACGCTGGAATATCGGCAATAAATTGAGCCATCTTGGAGGCGATGTTGCCGGAATTTAAATCAGGAAAGACGAGCACACTGGCTTTGCCGGCAACGCTGCCGGTGACGCCTTTGGATAGTGCGGCAAAGGGATTAATCGCAGCGTCCGCTTGGAGTTCACCATCAATGTCCGCCGTAATCCCCAAATCTCTCGCACGAATCTTGGCTAACTTCGTCGCTGATTGAACTTTTTGTACTGAAGCTAAACGCGCATTCTCTGAGTGCGTTGAGTAGGCGAGCATGGCAACTTTCGGTAAGGTATTGGTGAGGTGACCAGCTAAACCCGCTGTGGTTACAGCGATATCTGCAAGTTGTTCTGCCGTAGGTTCGGGAATAACGCCGCAATCCGCTAAGAATAAAACACCTTCGCAACCAAAGCGCGCTTCTTCAGATTCAAGAATGAGCATCGATGAAACTGTTTCAACTCCATGCTGACGTGGCATGACTTGTAAAATAGTTCTTAAGCCTGATGAGGCGTGTTGCGTTGCGCCAGAAATCAAAGCATCAGCCCCAGCAGTCGCGACCATCAAGCACGCAAAGTAATTACGTAATTTAGCTAATTCTTCGGGGTTTCCCTGAAGTTGCGTGTTTCCGTATTTTTGGATGGAGGCGAGTTTTTCGGCAAAACTTTTTAACTCATCACTGCGTTCAGGTTCAATAATACGAATGCCGTCTAAATTAATATTTAGACGAGCCGCCGCGATTTTAATTCTCTGACGATCACCCAGCAAAATAGGTACACCCAGTTTCTTGGTCGCGAATTGGCGGGCCGCTTGAATGATACGTGGATCTTCTCCTTCAGCGAAAACAACGCGCTTGGGGTGATTTTGTAAACGGGCAGAAAGTTTAGAAATGAGTGACATATTAAATTAAATCATAATTAGACTATGAAATAGAAAAGTGCGAGGCAGAAGGAATGACCTTCTGGCCTTTAACTGAGGCTTTAACGAATCCGTTTTAGCGGAAAACAACGGTCTTAGTACCTGCGATCAGAACCCGGTCTTCCACCACGGCACGCAGGCCACGGGCAAGTACGACTTTTTCAATATCCTTACCTAAATGGGCCATATCCTCGGGGCTTTCCGAGTGATCCACGCGAATGACGTCCTGTTCCACAATGGGACCTTCATCCAACTCAGGCGTCACAAAGTGACAGGTCGCACCGATCAACTTAACCCCTTTGCTGTGCGCTTGGTGATAAGGCTTTGCACCCGCAAATGAGGGAAGGAAGGAGTGGTGAATATTTAAGATTTTTCCAGCGAAGGCCCGACAGAGGGAATCATCTAAGACCTGCATGTAACGGGCGAGCACGATCAAATCTGCATTTTCTTTGCGGAAAATTTCTTCCATCTTTCGGTACGCCGCATTTTTAGTTTCAAGCGTTACAGGTACGTAATGAAAAACTAAACCATGTGCTTCTACGATTTTTCTGTGGTTTTCATGATTTGAAATCACACAGGGAACCACAAATGAAAAATCTTGTGCTACGTAGCGTGCTAATAAATCGTACAAGCAGTGTTCTTGTTTCGAGCAAAGAATGACCACGCGTTTTGCTTTTGCGGAATCGGACACCTTAGCGTCCATTTTAAATTTCTGCGCAATCGGCTGAAAGCGGACGTTAAATTCTTCAGGCGGGAAGTCTAAGGAGTCGGCCTTGATTTCCACCCGCATGAAGAAACGCGAAAGTTCATTCTCGGTGTGCTGACTTGCTTCAGTGATCCAGCCTTTGTGATGAGCAATAAACGTAGACACCTCGGCCACGATACCGGTGGTATCGGGACAGGAAAAGCTGAGGGTTAACGTTCTGGTCATGGGCGTAGGAGAATGGTTGGGGGCGGAAGGGTCAAGTATTAGGGGTGGAGAGTGCCCATTTTTGGCAAAATCAGGACAATCTTTGGCTAAAATCTGAATGCTAGGGGATTGACCAACTTGCCTCCGTTCCTACGTTGAACCTTCACTCTACTCAAGATGGCAAAGACATTGTTCCAAAAAGTCTGGGATGCGCACGCTGTGACGCAGTTACCAAACGGCCAAACCCAACTCTTTATCGGTACCCACCTGATTCACGAGGTGACCAGCCCGCAAGCCTTCGGCATGCTTCGCGACCTGGGTCTCCCAGTGAAGTACCCTCATCGTACTTTTGCGACGGTTGACCACATCGTGCCGACCAACGAAATCAAAGAGCCTTACTCGGATCCAATCGCTCAAGAGATGATCGAAGCTCTGCGCAAAAATACCAAAGACTACGGTATCCGCTTTTTTGATACAAACACCGGTCAACAAGGTATCGTCCACATGGTCGGTCCTGAGCAGGGTATTACTCAACCCGGAACGACTATCGCTTGCGGCGACTCGCACACCGCCACTCACGGCGCTTTCGGTGCTATCGCTTTCGGTATCGGTACCACTCAGGTGCGCGATGTTCTCGCCACTCAAACTTTAGCGCTCAGTCCTCTCAAAGTTCGTCGCATCGAAGTGAATGGAAAATTAAAACCCGGCGTGTACGCGAAAGACGTTATTCTCCACATTATCCGTGCTCTCGGTGTGAACGGTGGTATCGGTTTTGCTTACGAATACGCTGGTTCCACTTTCGATAACTTCTCGCTCGAGGAGCGTATGACGGTTTGTAATATGTCCATCGAAGGCGGAGCGCGTTGTGGTTATGTTAATCCCGACGACAAAACTTTCGAATACATCAAGGGCCGTCCTTTCGCACCTAAAGCTGCTGATTGGGATGCTTCTGTCGCTCGCTGGAAATCTTTTGCGTCTGATGCTGGCTGTAAATACGATGATATTAAAGTTTATCAGGCCGAAGACATCCGCCCGACCGTCACTTGGGGTATCACTCCAGGACAAGCGATTTTCATCGACGAGAAAATGCCTGCGTTGGAAACACTCAACGCCGCTGATCGTCTCACCGCGGAAGATGCTTACAAGCACATGAAGCTTACTCCGAATACTCCCATCAAGGGTACGAAGATTGACGTCGCATTTTTAGGTTCCTGCACCAACGGACGTATCTCCGACCTTCGTGAAGTTGCTAAATACCTCAAGGGTCATAAAGTTAAATCGAGCGTGAAGGCGATCGTCGTTCCTGGTTCGATGCTCACTTCCATTCAGGCACAAAAAGAAGGTCTCGATAAAATCTTTACTGAAGCTGGCTTTGAATGGCGCGGTGCAGGTTGCTCCATGTGCCTCGCCATGAATCCCGATAAACTTGTCGGCGATCAACTTTGCGCTAGTTCCTCCAATCGTAATTTCAAAGGCCGTCAAGGCTCTCAAACCGGTCGTACCATATTGATGAGTCCGCTCATGGTTGCCGCTGCTGCCATTACGGGAGAAGTCACCGACGCTCGCGAAGTATTCAAAGTTTAATGCCAATCAAATCAACAGTCGCTCGTGTACTCGATCGCGCTACCCGCGGTGAATCGATTTTGCTGTCCGCTCAACTCGAACGGGTGGATATTAAAACGATGGTGATGGTGGATGCTCATTATGACGGTAAGCCCGTTTGCCCCGTTTTAATTGATTATATTATCGATGGCGTTGCAGTGCAGTGGATGGATTCAAAAGTTCCTTCATCAATCGCGATGCATCGCGCTGAATCTTTAGCCTCTGCTCTACTCATTCCTCTTTGTGTCATCCATGATCAAGGCTGGCAGAAAGTTTCTAAACTCGCTCCTTCACTTTCTTAAAATCGTATGTCGCTCGCAAAAATCACCCAAGTTAAAGGTCTCGCTCTCGCTGTTCCTGGCGATGACATCGACACCGACCGCATTATCCCCGCACGCTTCTTACGTTGTGTGACTTTTGATGGTCTCGGCGAACACGCCTTCCGCGATGAACGCACGGGTCCTGATGGCGTTGATCGTTCTCACCCGATGAACTCCGACCAAGCTAAGAAATCCGGCATCATGGTGGTCGGATTTAACTTCGGTTGCGGAAGTTCCCGCGAACACGCTCCTCAATCACTCTGGCGCTTTGGTTTCAAAGCTTTCGTCGGTGGTAGCTTCGCCGAAATTTTCTTCGGCAACTCCACTACGCTCGGCGTACCTTGCGTCACTCTTTCCAAAGACGATCTCGCTCAGCTCTCCGACTTTGTTCAAAAGAATCCTAATATCGAGGTGACGGTCGACATTGAAAAATTAACCGTCTCCGCCGGCGAAAAATCCTGGAAGGCCTCCATTGCTGCTTCTGCACGTGAAGGTTTGGTCACTGGAAAATGGGATCCGATTGCCGATTTACTCGAAGGTGCTCCTAAAGTTGAAAAGACCGCTGGCACTCTTGCTTACGTAGCAAAAAATTAATTATATAAATCAGTTAATAAAAAAGCCCACTGACTGTGGGCTTTTTTATTAGTGGCGGAAGTGGCGCATTCCCGTGAAGACCATCGCCATGCCGTGCGCATCAGCAGCAGCAATCACTTCGGCGTCTTTTACGGAACCTCCTGGCTGAATCGCACAAGTGGATCCCGCCTCCGCTGCCGCGATTAAACCATCAGGGAAGGGGAAGAAGGCATCAGAACATACAGCTGAACCTTGTAACGAGAGTTTGGCCTCTTGCGCCTTCCAGACGGCAATGCGCGAAGAGTCTATGCGTGACATCTGACCGGCACCGACGCCAAGCGTGCGTTCCTTGCCGGTGTAAACGATTGCATTGGATTTAATGTGTCGGACGACGCGCCAGCCAAACATCATCGCAGTCATTTCATCCGCAGTGGGCTGACGTTTGCTGACTACTTTAAAGTCTCTTGAATTTACGGGCTTTTGATCGCGGTCTTGAACCAGCACGCCGCCAATCACCGCACGCACTTCGCGCAAGCTTTCGGCACGCAATCCAACTTTAGCTTTCATGAGTCGGAGATTTTTCTTCTTACCAAAAATAGCCAAGGCATCTTCATTAAATTCAGGTGCAATAATGACTTCGGAGAAACTTTCCGATATCGCTTCTGCTAATTCTTTATCGACGGTGCGATTAGCGACAATGATTCCGCCGAACGGAGCCTGGCGGTCAGTTTCAAAAGCTTTATGCCACGCTTCGACTAAAGTATCGGCTGAAGCGACCCCACAAGGATTAGTGTGCTTGAGAATCGCTAAGGTCGGACGTTCAAACTCACCAATGAGATAAGTAGCGGCAGTGATATCTAAAATATTATTATAGCTGAGTTCCTTACCCTGTAGTTGTTCGAATACTTCATGGAAGGATCCATAAAGTGCCGCTTGTTGATGGGGATTTTCACCATAACGCAGACGCTGTGCAATGGGCAGGGTAGTGCTGTAAATCGCTGGCAAACCCAAGATATTTCCCAGACCGGGTTGAGCTTGAGATTCTAAATAATTAGCAATCGCCGCATCATAAGCCGAGGTACGTTGAAATACTTTGAGGGCGAGTTGACGGCGGAGATCATCGAGTGTTGAAGGATTTTCGAAAGCTGCTAAAACTTTTTCGTAATCACTCGGATCGGTCACGACGGTAACGGCGGAGTGATTCTTGGCCGCACTACGCAGCATCGAAGGGCCCCCGATATCGATGTTTTCAATCGCATCTTCAAAAGTACAATCCGCTTTCGCAACAGTGCTTTCAAAGGGATATAAATTAACTACCACGAGATCGATTAAATCGATCCCATTTTTCTTGGCTTCATCGAGATGCTCTTGTGAGTCGCGGCGACAAAGTAATCCACCGTGAACTTTGGGATGTAAGGTTTTAACGCGACCTTCCATAATCTCAGGAGATCCCGTGTGTTCGCTGACATCTTTCACTGGCAGACCTGCTTCACGTAAAATTTTCGCAGTTCCTCCCGTCGAGAGAAGTTGATAACCATGTTTCGCAACGAGCGCCTTGGCGAAGGGAAGTAGGCCAGTTTTATCGCTTACTGAAAGAAGGGCTAAAGGCATAAAAGTAAGCATACTGTGGTAGGGTTTTGACACTCGGGGGTCAAGGAAAGGCGGTTTTGCTCTTACCCTTGACCCTTGCAGGCATTTGCCCTCCTTATTTTGATATGTCCACCGCGTTATTATTCTCAGGCCAAGGTGCTCAAGTCGTCGGAATGGGTAAGTCCCTTTTCGAAGGCTCAAACACCGCCCGCGACCTCTATAATCGTGCCAATAAAGTGCTACCGTTCGACCTTCAAAAGTTCTGTTTCGAAGGCCCCGCTGAAGTGCTCACCGAAACGCGCGTCTGCCAGCCCGCACTCTACGTTCAAGGTTACACCATCGCCCAAATTTTACGCGAACGCGGTAAATTAGATAATCTCACAGCTTGTCTCGGACTTTCCTTAGGTGAACTCACCGCTTACGCCTTTGCCGGAGTTTGGGATTTTGAAACAGGTCTGAAAATTGTCGCTGAGCGTGGACGTCTCATGCAATTGGCTTGCGATCAGACGAAAGGTGGCATGGCCGCAGTCATCGGCGGATCGCGTGAAGATATCGCCAAACTTTGTGCTGCGTTTGATATCGATGCCGCTAATTTCAACTGTCCTGGCCAAGTCGTTATCTCGGGTGACAACGAAAAAGTAACCGCTGCTGTTGCCCGCGCCAAAGAGTTCGGACCTTTTAAATTAGTAAAACCTCTTGTGGTCGCGGGTGCTTATCACAGTCGCCTGATGGAGCCTGCACGAAAAGAATTCGAAAAATTCTTAGCTGGTATCGAATTCAAAATCCCTCAAGTCACGGTCTATTCAAACACCACGGGTGGAGTGTTAAAGAACCCTGATGACCTGCGTGCTGCCTTAGTTAAACAAGTAGTCTCTTCGGTTCTCTGGGAAGATGATTGCAAAGCTGCTGCTGAGTCGGGCGTCAGCCAATTTTATGAGTGCGGCCCTGGTGGCGTTCTCGCTGGTATGATGAAGCGCACCGCTCCCACCGCTCCCATCACCTCGATTCACGAGTTTGCTGAGATTCCCGCCTAATTTGATGTTCTTTGGGGCTAATGCTGGACAAGGCCCCGCACTCGCATCCTATTAAACCTTTCCGCTCTCACCTGTGTCTTTAGATCATATAAGAAATTTCTGCATTATCGCCCACGTCGACCACGGTAAGACGACGCTGTCCGACCGTTTGCTCGAACATACGAAGACGATTGAGAAGCGACAAATGAAAGAGCAGTTGCTCGACGGGATGGATTTAGAACGTGAAAAGGGTATCACGATTAAGTGTCACCCCGTAACGATGAATTTTACCGCGCCCGATGGTAAAAAATATATTTTAAATTTAATCGATACACCGGGTCACGTCGATTTCGCTTATGAAGTCTCACGCTCCCTCGCCGCTTGTGAAGGTGCTTTGCTTTTGATTGATGCCTCACAAGGCGTCGAAGCGCAAACGGTCGCCAATGCGACTCTCGCTATGAGCCAAGGTTTGGAAATCGTTCCAATTATTAATAAAGTCGATCTGCCAAGTGCCCGACCCGAAGAAGCTCGTCGTCAGGTGGAAGATATTTTAACCATCCCCGCCCAAGACGCTGTTCTTGCTTCAGGAAAATCAGGCATCGGCATCGATGAAATTTTTGCGGCGATTATTAAACGCGTACCGCCCCCACGCTGGTCCGAATACCCACAACACCGCGCTCTCGTTTTTGATTCACTTTTTGATTCTTATAAAGGGGTTATCAGCTACGTTCGCGTATTTTCAGGAACTTTCAAACCCGGTCAAACGATCGAGCTGATGTCGAATGGCGTTCGTTCGGTGATTAAAGAGGTCGGCGTATTTTCTCCTAAAATGAAGCCACAAGATGAACTGGGTCCCGGTTCCGTAGGCTATATCGTGATTAATATTCGTGAAGTCGCAGACGCGAAAGTAGGCGACACCATCACGCTCGCTAACGATCCTGCAAAAGAACCAGTTCCAGGATTCAAAGAAGTACGTCCGATGGTCTTCAGTGGTATTTATCCTTTAGACACCGCCGATTACGAAAAACTAAAAACTTCATTATCAAAATTAGCGATTAACGATGCTTCGCTCACTTACACTGCTGAGAGTTCAACCGCTTTAGGTTTTGGTTTCCGTTGCGGATTCCTCGGACTGCTCCACATGGAAATCGTGCAAGAGCGTCTGCGTCGTGAATACGATTTAGATATTCTCTCCACGTATCCTTCTGTTGTATATAAAGTTTTCACAACGGATGGGGTTGAACACATCATGGATAATCCAGTGGTCATGCCCGATCCGTCGGCCATCGAACACATCGAAGAGCCAACCATCCGCGCTCATATCCACATTCCTGGTACCTCGATTGGAGACATGCTCGCGCTCGTCCAAGAGAAACGTGGCATCTGCGAAAAAACCGAAACTATCGACGGCGAACGCGTGGTCTTGGTCTGCTTATTGCCTTTGAATGAAATCTTAGTCGATTTTAACGATCGTCTTAAATCCATCACCCGCGGCTATGGTTCGATGGACTATGAGTTGGGCGAGTATGTCACATCCGACCTCGTTAAGATGGACATTCGTGTGAACGAAGAGCCGGTCGATGCTTTTTCCTCTATTGTCCACGCCAGCAAGGCCGAAGGTCGTGGTCGTGCTCTCTGTGAAAAGCTTAAAGAACTCTTACCTCGTCAGTTGTTCAAAGTGGCCATCCAAGCCGCTATTGGCTCTAAGGTCATTGCACGTGAAACCATCGGGTCAGTCGGTAAAGACGTGACCGCTAAGTGTTACGGCGGTGATATCACCCGTAAGCGTAAATTACTCGAAAAACAAAAAGAGGGCAAGAAACGCATGAAACAAATCGGTAAAGTAGATATCCCTCAAGAAGCCTTTATTAAGATTCTTAAGAACGAAGGCTAATTTCTATTCTTTTCACTTTAGGGTTTTAGTCTTAACTTTTCGTCATGTTCCCTGTCTTCACTGAAAAACAAGCGCTTCGTAAAGAAGCCAAGGCTGTGTTGGAAGGTGCAGAGAAAGTCATACTCTATCGTCAGGATGTTTTACCAGCCGACGTCGTAGAAAATATTAAAAGTCTGGAGGCCCAACTTAAAGCGACCTTCAAAGCAAAAGAGTTTAATGCCGAGAAACTAGAACAAGATATTAATGCACTTCGAGAAGTACTAGTCGAACACGGCGGAAAGATTTTCCCGGTAACCATGCTCGGCGATTGGGTTGAAATGCTTGTCATGGCGGCCATCGTCGCTGGTGGTATTCGTAGTTTCTTTCTTCAGCCTTTTAAAATTCCGACGAACTCCATGTGGCCGACCTACAACGGAATGACCTCCGTCGTACGCGCACCCTCAGATGCTGTCCCGACTTTAAAAGAGAAGATCATCGGTAAAATTACCGACTGGTCTTCAACCTATGTAATTCAGGCAGAAGATTCAGGAATTGTTAAAATACCCTTAGAGTTCTTGGGCTATGATGGTGCAGTTAAACGTTATCGCCTACTTCACCGTAGCGCTGGTGCTGACTACCAAGAAATATATATCGGCAATCGCGCGCAGGCTATTTCAGTGCCTCAAGATTTCAATTTAGACGGTGTCTTTCTTCGTACTTTTTATCCGAACTACGCCGCCATGCCCCTGCGTCGTCAGGATAACGAACGCTGGGAAAAAGTCATTGCCCAAGCCCAACTCAATAACTTAATCGAAGAAACCGCTAAAGGCCCGATGTTGAAAACTTCGATGACCGTCCAAGCTGGAGAAATTATATTAAACTTTGATATTCTTACAGGGGATATGCTTTTCGTGGATCGCGTATCCTATCACTTTGTGAATCCATCTCGCGGTGATACTTTTGTCTTTCGTACGAATCATATTCCCGGTCTAGCTGTCCAAGGTGTACCCTCCCAAAATTACTACGTCAAACGAATCGCCGGCACTCCTGGTGATAAACTTCGCGTGGATAACGACGGGAAATTATACGTGAACGGCAGTGTAGTCACTAGCCCGGAGCCGATGGTACTTAATTCTCAAAGAGCCAATTCACTCAATTATTACGGGTATTTAGCAGACATCGGAAATTTCGGTTATTCTATTCCGCTGACCACCGAATACCCAGTGTCGGCTGGACATTACTACGCTCTCGGCGATAACTCCGCGAATAGTTTCGACTCACGTGGTTGGGGTGAGGTGCCAGAAAAAGACGTCGTTGGACGACCCGTAGTCATTCTGCACCCATTCGGATCACGCTGGGGTTGGGCTAAATAAAATTATTTCTTAGTGCCGAAGGATTTCAGCCGATATTCGGCATTCTTTTCACGTTCGGTCCAGAACTCAATCACGCGCACTCCGCGTCCACGAATCTCTAAAAGTTTTCTCAACTCCGCCCAGGTATTGGCCGTATTATGACGTACTAAATGAGCCGCACAGAGTTTTCCAATGTCTGCAATCTGTGGCGTTCCCCAAAGTTTTTCGAAGTGAGTATTTTTTTCCGCTACGGGGAGATGGTTGAAAATGCCGCCACCTTGATTGTTGATCACTAAAATGGTTAAATCACCAGTATGGCCCGTCGCGGTGAGCAGGGCATTGCTGTCGTGTAAAAATGTGAGATCCCCACAGACGAATACATTGTGCTTACCTTCAACCGACGCACCTAGTGCGGTCGAAACGGTACCATCAATGCCATTAGCGCCGCGATTACAGAGTACTTCTGGTCCTGCACCGGCTGGTTGGTAAAACCACTCCAAATCCCTAATGGGCATGCTGCTGCCGATGAATAAGCGATCATCGCTCCCGAGCGCTGCATCAATCAGTGCAATCACCTTTCCTTCAAATGCCCAATCCACATTCACAATCTTCTCTAGTTTAACCAGGGATTGTTTGTGAAGTTTTTTCCATAACGATAAATATTTACCTTCTTTGGGCTTAAACGTCTTAGTAGATGCCTGTAATAGGCCGTCTAGACGGGTCCATCGAGAGTGTGTCATATCAGTATTATCACTGGGTCGATTTAACTGAATCGCTGGTAGGTCGGCAGCCTTAAGCCATTGACGTAAAACCTTACTGGTGGGCAATGGACCAATGATTACCAAATACTCGGCCTTGAGCTGTTTTGCAGCCGAAGTATTTCGTAGAATAAAATCGTAAGTACTGATGAGATGATTGCTCTTGGCTAAATCTCCGCGCAACGTTCCCGCACCATCCGCTAAAATCGGCCAACCCGTTAGCTGGGCTAATTGTAAGACAGCGTTGGTTGAATCGGTACGATCGGCCAATGCATGGGGCCCGACAATAATCACCCCGCGGTCGGTTTTAGGAAGTAGGGTGGCAAGACTTTCAGGCAATAAATTAGGGGTAATGCTCAGCGTATGGGCTAGTGTCGTGAAAGCCTTAAGATTAAAACCCTTGGGAATTTTAAACCCTTGTTCTTTTTCACTCGGGTTTAACGGATCGCGAAACGGTAGATTAAGATGAACGGGTCCAGCCACGGGTCCTTGCGCACGTTGCCAAGCATCGACCAAGGTTTGTCTCCAATATCTCAAAAGATTCACCTCGCTCGATGGCACCGCTACTTCTGTTGCCCAGACTGGATAAACTCCGAAAATATTATTTTGCGTGACGGTCTGACCCGAATGGCAGTCGCGTAACTCAGGCGGACGATCCGCCGATAAAACAATTAAGGGCGTCGCCGATAAACGTGCTTCAATGACTGCTGGTAAATAATTCGCTACCGCTGTGCCCGATGTGCATAGAAGTGCCACGGGCTGACGTGATGCTTTAGCAATACCCAACGCAAAAAATGCTGCTGAGCGTTCATCTAAAACAGAATGCGAAGTAATTTTTTTGGATTCTGCAAAAGCTGAGGCTAAAGGGGTTGAGCGAGATCCCGGAGAAATGACCACGTGCTTTAATCCGAGTGACTCAAAGGTGCTGACCCCGACCGCCCCCCAGAGTGCATTAGTATTTCGAATGGTTGTTAACCCAGCCATAAGTCCTATCCAACCAACGAAAACGATAGTCGCAAGCGGGAAGGGGATTTAGCCCGATAAATAGGACCTCTATTACTTTCCGTGCGCCGTATTGAGGTGTTCGGCTAATACGTCATACCCGAAATCTTTCTTCAGGTCGCGCCACACGGTATGCACATGGTTAGCATTATTTTGCGTATTATCTAATTCAAATAGAAAACTAGGACCTTGTACGCAGTAGTAATGTCCTTGTCCTACTTCGACTCCGCCCGACCACCCGAAATAAATGAGATCCTCCGACGTCGCCGAGATTTCTTTCATCTCTTGAATCGCAAAATCAGGACGGGCTCGTCCAACGTATTCCATAATAATCTGCCCGAGAATTTTTTTCTGTTCGGGTGATAGTTCTTTCAAAGAAATTCCCTGTGGTGCTACTGGAGTAAGCTTGGGTGTATTCTTGGTCACAACATCTTTAGGCGTCTCTCCCTTTATCTGCGCCTTCTTAAATTGTTCGGGTGTGAGCGATTGTGCCAATTCACGGCCTCGTAGATCTTCAAAGGCGAGTAATTCAAATCCATTATTTGTATTCTTCTCGTCATTAATCTTTCCTGGATTTGCGCCCACGAATGAAGGTGTAGCACCGGTAAGTTTGCCGTCTACTAGGGTGAAGTTCTGGGAGCAGTGGTGACCTTCCCAGCGCCAACCCCAAGTGCCATTCGCGGACGGTGTTCCAAAAAAAGAAATGTAATAAAGTCCAGCATCTCTCACAAACTGTCCTTTTCCTTGCTCCTTAACGCGTAAATATTCTTCAAGTAACTGGACTCCTAAGACTTTATTTTTTCCGATAGGTGAGAGCGATGTCGCTAATAAATCTTGCACGAGTTTTTGTTGTGCCTCTGTTAGTTCTTTAATGGGCAAGCCGAGTCGAACACTGGGCACATAAATCCAATGGGTTCGCTCTTTATTATCGAAATCAAAACAGGCCTTAGCTCGCTGATTTTCATTGAGTGAATTGAGAACTTTATTGGCTGCCGCGCTGAGTTCGTCCCCAGAAATATGAGCCAAGGCCTGAGTCTGCTGACTAAGACAGGCTATTAATAAGAATAGTAAGACCTTCCGCATAGACCGATAATTACTTAGATAGGGTCGCTAGTCGAGTCGCCGATTGTTCCCATAGCTGCGTGGTCGATGCCAAGGCTTCATTGGTCGCCTTTAATTCAGCATTTAATTCAGCCACTTTGGTGCCTTGAGTATAAGTTGCAGGATCGCTCAGGACGGCCATGAGTTTCGCCTGCTTAGCCTCTAAATCGACAACCTGTTGTTCTAGTTTAGTGACTTCACTTTTAACTTTTTTAATTTCAGCAGGGTTGGGTTTGGCTTCAATGGGCTTAGCGACTTTCTCGACCGCTTTAGTATTTTGTACGGGTCGACCATCCGTGAATCCTGCAGTCAACGCAGCCCGCTCATTCGTCGCTTTAGACTTTTCTAAATAATAATCGTAGTTACCAGAGTAGGGCGTCAGGCGACCGGAGTGCACGTGCAATACATTCTGTGCGATGGCTTTGATAAAGTGTACGTCGTGACTAATAAAAATAAGTGTACCTTCGTAAGTTTTGAGTGCTCCAATAAGTGCATCAATCGATCCCATATCCAAGTGAGTGGTCGGCTCATCCATCAGTAATAAATTGGGTGGATTAACGAGAAGACGAACCAAGGCTAAACGAGATTTTTCTCCACCCGATAAAACTTTTACGGGTTTATTAACATCGTCTTTTCTAAATAAAAATGAACCTAAAAGCCCACGCGCTTGTTGCTCAGTAAGTTTATTTTCCATCGTACGTAATTCCATTACGTTTTCTAAGACAGTCAGACTGGGATTAAGGCTATCGACCCGATTCTGTGCGAAATAACCTGGGATAACATTACTTCCTAATTCCCGCAGGCCACCTTTGATGGGAATGACATTAGCTAAGATTTTTAATAAGGTGGATTTACCAGCGCCATTGGGTCCGACCAACACAATACGTTGTCCGCGCTCCGATGTGAAGTTGAGATCTTCATAAACGACGTGTTCACCGTAAGATTGCTGAATATGTTCAAGATTAACGACTTTTAATCCCGACCTTATAGGCTGCGGAAATCTGAAATGAATTTTCTTTAAATCGTCTTCGGGTTCATCAATCGCCACTTCTTCCAATCGAGCAATTTGCTTTTCTTTAGACTTCGCTCGCGACGCCATGGACGCTTTGGCGCCGAATCGATCAACGAATTTCTGTAGGTGTTCGATTTCACGCTGCTGATTTTTAAAAGCGGACTGATGTTGTGATTTGCGGGCTTCTTTTTCGATTAAATACTCGTCGTAGTTACCGTTGTAGCGATGGAGTCGTTGACCACGTAACTCAATGATTCCAGTACACAAAGCATTAAGAAAGGCACGGTCGTGTGATATCACAACGAGTCCACCAGAATAACGCATTAAGTAGTCCTGAAACCAAAGCAGAGCTTCGAGATCGAGGTGATTGGTCGGTTCGTCCAACAAGAGCAGGGTAGGTTCGCTGACAAGAAGTCGCGCAAGGTGAGCACGCATAACCCATCCACCTGAAAAAGTTTTCGCCTGTTTATCGGCATCGCCTTCACGAAATCCTAAACCTGCTAAAATTTTATGCGCCTTGGGTTCGAGCGTGTAGTCGTAATCCTCGTCCTCCGGATTTAAACTACGTCCACTAGTGGCAATTTGCATGACGGTCTCATCGCCGACAGGTGCGCTTTCTTGTGGTAGATATCCAAAATCCGAACCGCGTTCCCATTCGATAATGCCGTCATCTGCTTTTTCTTTCCCTAAAATCAAATTAAAGAGGGTTGATTTCCCGGCGCCGTTCGCGCCCACGAGTCCGAGTCGATCATAGCTCGCAATGTTCAGCGAAACCTCGGCGAATAATTCGCGAGGTCCGTAGGACTTAGAAACATTGGCAATCGTGAGCATACAGTCAGCATAGCAAAAACAACCTTTGCCACCCGCGTCAATGTCTGGCTTGGATTTCTAAATTACGACCACTTGAGCTTATTTCGAATAACCTCGAAATGGCTCAAGTTCTTCGGACGAATAAGGCTTAACTGCACTTTGGCTGTGCGGACCTGTAAGGGCAGACGACCTTGGGCCTCGAGCGTTGCCCGTCCATCGACGGATATACCTAAGGGATTCACGTCCTCGCTGCTTACTTGGAGCTCAGCTTCGCCGTCGAAAATCATGGTACGATTGGAAAGCGTATGCCCACAAATCGGTGTCAGTGCAATGATTGCCGCTGCTGGATCTATCAACGGTCCACCGGCTGCTAAATTATAAGCAGTCGACCCCGTGGGCGTAGCTAAAATTAAACCATCCGCTCGAAATTCATTAACGACCTCACCATTGGCTTTCACCACAAAACGTCCCATCCGGAAAACTTCACGCGTCTTAAGCACAATATCATTGAGTGCTAAAGCGAATGAACCGTCGGCAAAGCGAATCTCAATGAGTGCACGGCGATCGAGTTGATAGTCTCCCGCTAAAATAGATTTAATCGAAGCGTTCACGTCATCACTTGGATACGCAGCTAAGAATCCTAACTTGCCGCGATTGATACCAAAAAGGGGAATGCCCTCGAGCGCGGCCGCTTCCGCGAGTCCTAAAAAAGTTCCGTCGCCACCCACCACGCCACAAGCGTCGCATCCTGCAATGCTCTCACGCTTTACTGGCCAGGCATCGGCAATCGTTAGACTTACTCCCGCCTTACGCGTGGTCTCCTCTACGGCACGCACAATCTCATCCACACCCGGCTTGGTGCGGTTGACGAAGAGTGCTAAGCGACGAATAGTCATGGCGACGAAAAGCGACTATGCGGTTTTAACCACAAAGGGAAAGTGCGAAACTATCCTATTTTCCCAATAAAAATGAGGCAATTTGAGAATTAACTCAAACTGGCGAGCACTTCGGCGAGTTTTGACGCGTCGGTGCCACCACCCATAGCAGCGTCGGGCTTGCCTCCGCCTTTGCCACCGAGTCGACCGCAAGCATCGGCCACAATCTTGCCGGCTTGATGTCCAGCCTTCACGGCATCGGCACCGCAGTTAACGACCAAGGAAACTTTGCCCGCATTCACACTCGCTAAAATAATGACAGCGGTAGCGCCTACTTTGCCCGCTACTTTCGCTCCAAGTTCACGAAGCTCGACCGGATTTTCAATCGCCACTTGTTTAATCACGAAACTTAAACCGTTTTTAATTTTGGCTTCATGGGTTAACTGATCCGCCAACTGAGAAGCTTCTTTATCGCGATAAACTTTTAATTTCTTTTCTGCAGCATTCGCCTGTTCACTGAGCGCATCAATTTTCTTAGCTAACTCAGATACCGGTGTATTGTGAGTGTGAGCTAAGGATTTTAAAATTTCGGATTCCTGACGTGCACGATCATAAGCCGCTAATCCAGCGACGGCTTCAATACGACGAACGCCTGCGGCGATGGCACTTTCTCCGACAATACGGAATAACCCAATTTCACCAGTGCTTTGTACGTGCGTTCCAGCACATAATTCCATCGACCATCCATTGAGTCCATGAGCCTTGCCGCCCACTTGAACGACACGAACAGTTTCACCATATTTATCGCCGAAGAACTGCATAATGTCGGGACGTCCTTTAACCTCAGTGAGTTTAACTTCCTTCCAGGAAACGACTTCGTTCGCTAGAATGCGTTCATTCACCAGATGTTCAATATCCGCTAATTGATTAGGTGAAAGGGCCTGTCCGTTGAAATCGAAAGTAAGTTTATCAGGCGCAACAGCTGAACCTTTTTGCGAAGCTTCTTTTGAAACCACTTCGTGGAGTGCCCAGTGTAGAATGTGGGTCACGGTGTGGTGACGTTGAATAGCGTTACGACGAGATTGATCGAGCGTCACAGTAACCGTCGCGCCTTCTTCAGGTGTATCGCTGCCTTCAATAATATGAACGGTGGTTTGACCCGACTTCTGTGTATCGACAATACGCCATTCGCGACCACCCGCAGATAAAATTGCGGTATCGCCCACCTGTCCGCCCATTTCCGCGTAACAAACAGTGCGGCTGAGAATGACGACATTACGGTCTTTGATTTTGGCGACCTGTAATACTTTGGCTTCCGTCGTTGTTAAATCGTATCCAACAAATTCTGTCGCGTGATCGGCTTTAACGTCGGAAAGAGTAATGACTTCTTTTTTCTGCGCAGCACGAGCACGTGCACGTTGCTCCTCCATCAGTTTTTCAAAGCCTTCGCCGTCGACAGTTAAACCACGTTCACGCGCCATTAATTGAGTTAAATCTAAAGGGAAGCCCTGTTCATCATATAAACGAAAGGCGAGGGCACCGGTAATGGTACCGCCGGATTTGAGTTTCGATGCAGCTTCTTCGAACAGAGCGATACCTTTATCCAGTGTGCGATTAAAGGATTCTTCTTCAGCGCGAATCACATCGGCGACAATTGCGCGGCGAGTGCGAATCTCTGGGAATGTGTCTCCCATCGTCTCAGCTAACACGTCCACCAACTTGTGGAAGAATCCGCCTTTTAGACCGAGGGTGCGACCATAACGAACGGCGCGACGGAGAATGCGTCGTAAGACGTAGTTGCGATCGGTGTTTCCGGGTTGAATACCGTCAGCGATAGCAAATGAGAGTGTACGGATGTGGTCGGCGATGACTCGGAAAGCGACGTCCACTTTTTCTTGTTCGTTGTCACCCGTCGATCCTGCTACCGGAAGCGTCGAACAATATTTTTTACCTGAGAGTTCTTCCAGTCGACGGAAGAGCGGCGAGAAAACATCGCTCTCATAATTCGAAATCGTGCCGGAGAAATCTTTGAAGTTCTTCGTGCATTGCATGATGCCTGCTACACGCTCAAAGCCCATACCCGTGTCTACGTGACGAGCGGGCAGGGGTGAGAAAGTACCATCGGGATTCGCATTGAATTGAATAAAGACCAGATTCCAAATTTCCATGCAACGTGCGTCGCTACCGTTCACGAGTTTGCCTTGGGTGTCACCATGAGGCGTTAAATCAACGTGCAGTTCGGTACAAGGACCACAGGGTCCGGTATCACCCATCATCCAG
This sequence comes from Opitutia bacterium, assembly GCA_037138415.1. Classification (GTDB taxonomy): domain Bacteria; phylum Verrucomicrobiota; class Verrucomicrobiia; order Opitutales; family UBA953; genus UBA953. The sequence continues at coordinate 22,438 of JBAXIK010000013.1, forward strand.
AAATTATCTTTTTTATTTCCGTTAACGATGTGGATGGCGGGATCGAGTCCTGCGGCGCGGAATTTTTCTGCCCACGCTTCCCAAGCTTCTTGATCGAATTCCGAAGGGTCTCCGTTCGCCTTATTCGGCGAGTACACGGTCGCGTACAATCGATTCTTGGGGAATTTCCAAACTTCCGTGATCAGCTCCCATGCAAAATCAATCGCCTCACGCTTAAAGTAATCGCCGAAGGACCAGTTTCCAAGCATCTCGAAAAAGGTGTGGTGATAAGTATCAAGACCGACGTCTTCTAAGTCGTTATGCTTTCCGCCGGCACGAATACATTTTTGGGTATCGGCAGCACGGCCGGGTTTATAAGGGCACTGGGTTTGACCTAAAAAGATGGGAACGAACTGATTCATCCCGGCGTTTGTGAACAGTAAGTTCGGGGAGTTGGGCATCAGGCTCGATGAGGTAACAATCGAGTGCTGCTTGGACTTAAAGAAGTCGAGGAACGATTGACGGACTTGCGCGGAGGTCATGAACGGTAAAAGGGATTAGGTATAGGGGTGTTCTATCCTTCGGTAGGGTCAAAAGAAAAGTATTAAACTGACCCTGATTTCAATGCCCCAGGAAGCTCAAAACTACTCCATGAGTTTCTTAATGTGCTTATTCAGCTGCCCGTCGAGTAGGTTGATATTATGGCACCATTCGGCAATCCAGGGGCTGATTCGATCCATAAAATCTTGTCCGTGGGGAGACACTACATTGGCCGCGGTGTAAATCCAAGCCCGTCCCATGGGCTCAGGGGTATCTTCCTCGCCATAAGGCGATATCATCATGCTCTGCCAGGCCTGCTCCTCCTCAGGCGCCATTTCAAGGGCAGTGTTCAGGCTGGGTATAATCTTGGCCAAGGACTTGCTAGGCTTCTTTTTTATGTATTCTAGAATTTGATTCCTGTATCTGGGCTCAACTGTCAGTGAAATCAAAAAACTTCCTTTTACGCTCCCTTCTTTAGGTTGGTAAGTGAGGTTGATTTTTAGGGGTGGAAGCCTGCTGCTTCTACGCGTGCTACTGGTGACGGTAGCCTCAAAGGGACTGACTTCACTGATCTTTAATTTTGAGCCCCTTTTCTTTAATTCCGCAGATACTGTGAGCCAGAAAGCTTCTTTTAATAGCATTCAAACACTATAAAATTTGACCCCTTTCTGGCAACAAATTTAAGTGCAAAATCGATGAAATATTTTCAGTTTTTCCACCAACTTGGCATGCTAATTTAAATCGCTACTGTCTAATTCAGGCTTCGTATTCCAGCGTTGTTTATAGCCTGCAGGCGCTTCGATTTTTGTCCGGAAAATTACAGTATTATCTAGGTCGAGGTCTTCTGACCAAATGAACTTAGCCCCTTTAAAGTCTGCCTTATAATACGGCTCCTTGGGATTTACACGCTCTTCCGTATACTCCTTGGCTTGAGCCCACTTTGCGTCATCGAAATCAACTGCGTACCAATTCGCTGGGATCGGCTCATGGTTAACTTTCGGATTAGTCACATCACGATTCAGAGGACCTTTGAAAAAGTTTTTCGCTTTCCATTTCGCGTTAGTGACTGTGCCGTCGGCAAATTTTAAAATTAATCCAGCATCACCAATATGATTACCATATTCTAATCCGGTTTTCGGATCCGCATTATCTTTTGCTAGAATCGCAATCGTCATCGGATACTCAGGTAGAATGTCCACCGTCACCACATTGTGCGGTAGGAAATCGACTGAATCTACCACGCGTAATTTTCCATTAATATAAAGAATGAACCAATTGTCGGCATAGACATTGAGCTTAATAGTATCAGCCATGGTTGGCTTAATGATACCACTTTGATCACCGCCTTTGGGGTTTTTTGGACGCGGGGCCGGACGTCCAGGATTATCCTCGGCGCTCAGCTGAATCACTAAGGCCAGTGCTAGTAGTTTTAGAACTGATTTCATAACTAATATAAAACCCGCCAGGCCCTAAAAGTTTCTGATTACTTATCTTCGAAGCGGAAGGGTGAAGCAGGGAGGTTGTCCTGATTCACTAAACTGCACTCAGGATTATTCGCCCAGGCATAACGTACTGCGATGGGCTTGGTGATGGTCGCTGCGCTGATCTCAACTTTGTTGTCTTTGATCACCGCTTGAGCCGGCACATACATATATTCGCTGACTTCCACCTCTTTCTTATTTTCGTCCAGAACTTTCGTTTTGATAATGGCTTCGGCGATTTCAAAACCCTTCAGTTCAATCCCGTCTAGGATTTTGAGACCATTTGCATGTGAAAAACTGACGACTGCCTTACTGCCTTTGATTTCACGAGATACTGGAAGAGGTCCGCTATACTCTACTTTTTTACCATAAACTGAATTCAATGCCCATAGCGCAAAACGACGCCCAATCTCTTGTTTATTTTTCGGGTGGATGTCGTCCTTTTCACCAATGTCCATCGTCGTAATCATACCTGTGTTTGGAACGCTCAGGGCTTTTAACTGTGACTCACGTAACCAAGGCCAATTTGCATCACTCCGTTCAAAATTAGGAAGTTGTGCC
>JBAXIK010000014.1:0-24819 GCA_037138415.1 Opitutia bacterium
AAGCATCACCGACGACCCGACCTTCGCCCGCACAGGCACGACATGGTTTGTCAATTTTTTCACCTTCGCCACCACAACTTGGACAGACTTGGCGCATCGCAAAGAGTCCATTTGAACGGACCACATTACCCTGCCCTCCACAAGTACTGCATCGGCTTTTCTTCGAGCCGGCTTCCGCTCCTGATCCAGAACACTTTTCACAACTCACATGCTTTCGGTAATTAATTTTTTTACTCACTCCAGTCGCAGCCTCTTCGAGTGTTAATTTAATATCAAAACGTAAATCTTCTCCGCCGGTTTCTTGGCCCTGATTGCCACCCCCACCAAACATATCACCGAAAGGATTTCCGCCGCCGAACATTTGATTAAAGATATCCATCGGATCAGCACCCCTAAAGCCACCACGCTGACCGGCGGGACCGCCTGGACCACCTTGTTCAAAAGCAGACTCACCATGCGCATCGTAAAGTTTGCGCTTCTGTTCATCGGACAAAACTTCGTAGGCCCGAGAAATCTTTTTGAAATTTTCTTCTGCGGTTTTATTTCCAGGATTACGGTCCGGGTGAAACTCCATCGCTTTTTTACGGTAAGCTTTTTTGATTTCGTCGGCGCTCGCCCCTTTAACAACACCTAGAAGTGTGTAATAATCTTCAGCCATAGTATTTTTTATTTAGCAGGTGTTCCGCTAGAAACAATCACCGAAGCGTGGCGTAAAACTCGGTCGTTTAAAATCCAGCCCTTGCGTGCGACTGTGATAATAACACCTTCGGTAACACTATCGCTGGCTTCTTGCGCAACGGCTTCATGTTTAGCATGATCAAAAGGTTTTCCAGTTGGATTAATTTCTGACAGGCCCTGACTCGAAAGAATCGAATGCAACTGCTGCAGGGCCATTCTAAAGCCTTCCGCCACCGCACGTCCTTCACCTTGAGCCGGCGAAGAGGCCATTCCTAGTTCTAATGAATCTAAGGCTGGTAATAACTCCTCGATCAAATTCGCGGTCGCATATTTTCTGGTATCTTCACGTTCCTGGCGGTGTCGACGTTGCTGATTTTGTTGGTCGGCCTGGCTGCGCAGAATGGAGTCCTTTAATTTTAAAATTTCTCCTTCTAATTCAGCAATCCGTGCCACCTCAGTGGAGGTTTGTGACTCGGGCTTAATTTCTTCAGGGGTGGGTGTTTCGGATTCGTTCATTTTATTTATTTTCTAAGAATTTTTCGGTGATACTCCGACGAAGACTTCGGTTGGATATATCCATCATCAGTCGCGGAGCCAAGGTAGCGGCCTTGGTTAAAACTTTTGCGCCCAGGGGCAAGCTTACCATTCTTTGGTAGTTTTTCTCGGTAATATCCTTGGCTTCAAAAACGAAATTAAAATTATTGTTAACGACAATTTCTGCAGGCTTGTTGCCGTCTTCGACCACTACAATAATTTGCCCAACCCTTAAACGAAGATTATCTATTTGAAATGGCTTCTTGGGTTGATCAATAGCGGGTTCGCTTCGGGAGGGTGCTTCATTTACATTTTCGACCGGGGAAGATTTTAAGCCCTTTAAAATATCCTGGGCATTATTGTCTCTCATGTAGTCGCGCGAACCTACTAAAACAATTTTATCGATATCTAATTCTACATTTTTGAAATGGCGACTACCCCCAAGAATAAATGTTAAGGGATTCAGTTCACACTTGATTGTTTTAATCGATAAAAATTGCTTTTCCTTCCAGCGACCTGGGCTCGATATTTTAATTCCCTGTAAATCTAGATTTCCTAAAATTAAATTGGATTGGTTGATTTCGCAGACCAAACCTGAGTCTGCTTTAGACCTAAGAGCTGAATCTAAAATCTGCGGTGCGGTGCGGCCCAGTACATAAAGTCCGATTAAACAGGTAAGAAAAATGAAGGTCGTAACACCAAAAATCAGAGCTAGGACGCGGCGGGAAATGATTCCCTTTCTGGAATGGTTGTGAGTACTAAACATTTTCTGCTAATTTAGAGCATTAGACGTGCCAGATTTTAAGGGTCAATCGCGGGATTAATCGGCCGTTTTCCTGGTTTTTAGGCAAAAAAAGACCCACCCATGGGCACAGGCGGGTCCTTCTGTCACCTTTTGTCCCTAGGGACTATTGGGCGGCGGGGATGGGGGCAGGAGTGCAAAGCACTTCGTCGCCAACAATCAACTCTGGGCGCTTAAGTTGGTTAGGAATAACATTCACGACCACTTGAGTTTCATTGGTCGAAGCAACGTCTACTAATAAAACTTTATTATCTTTTATAATTTGTAAGTGAGCATGAACGGCGGGCTTCTCGGCCATCGCTAAAGCAATCAATCCACTGCCTTCGCGAATCTCGATAATCCGTGCCTTCGTCGTATCCTTAGGGGCTTCTAAGTTCGCGGAGCGAGTGGCTGCGGCATTACCACTGGTTGAATTTTCCCATGAGAATTTTGTGTCCGATGCAACTGTGGGCGATGTAGTAACCACTTCTTGATCCGTTGGGGCTTCACAGGCCGCCAAAAGGAAGGTAGAAATTAAAGCAATAATCGTGCGTTTCATAGGGAAATGTAGGGTTTAAAGTCATTTATACTTTTGCCGAGTCAACCCCTTAATGCTTGCGACCGTGCGGTCCATCGACTTCCTAAATGCCCTAATGAGTACGGATTCCTTAAAATTAATGATAGGACTACCTAAAGGTAGCCTCGAGGAGGCCACCCTACAACTTTTTGGTCGGGCCGGCTTTCCGGTGTCCAAAAGTAGCCGTTCCTATCGCCCTTCGTTCGACGACAGCACCTTGGACGGACGTTTCATCCGTGCCCAAGAAGTGGCCCGCTATGTCGAACATGGTTTCTTTGATTGCGGATTAACCGGTCAAGACTGGGTCCAAGAAAACGCGGGGGATGTGGTGGAAGTTTGCGAACTGATCTACAGTCGCGCCTCTGCTCAGAAATCTCGCTGGGTACTTTGTGTTCCCGAAAGTTCCCCCATCAAAAAAGTTCAAGATTTAGAAGGCAAGACCGTCGCCACTGAACTGGTCGAGACAACGCGTCGCTGGTTCAAGAAGCAAGGCGTCAATTGCACCGTGGAATTTTCCTGGGGTGCGACCGAGGTAAAAGTTCCTGAATTGGCTGATGCCATTGTCGACATCACCGAAACGGGCTCTTCGCTCATCGCTAATAAATTAAGAATCGTCGATACCCTTCTCTCCACCACCACCGTTCTTATTGCGAATAAGAAAGCTTGGGCGGATCCCGATAAGCGTGCAAAAATCGAGACCATCGCTCTCATGCTCAAAGGTGCCTTAGCCGCGCAACATATGGTGGGGTTAAAATTTAATTTACCACGCAAAGCACTCGATGCTGTTTCGGCGGCCTTACCCGCCTTAAGAAATCCTACCATTTCAACCCTCACTAATTCTGATTGGGTCGCAGTGGAAACCATTATTGATTCTAAACAGTCCCGTGACTTTATCCCAACGCTGAAAGCACAAGGTGCTGAAGGAATCGTTGAATATCCTATTAATAAATTGGTCTACTAATCTATTCATGGCCGACTCTGTCCGTATTGGACTTATCCAATTAACCGCTGAGGAAACTCCAGCGGACAATGTTCGTAAAACAATTCCACATATCGAGGAAGCGGCGGCGAAAGGTGCCAAAGTTATTGGTCTACAAGAGATGTTCACGACCAAGTATTTTTGCATCCAACAAGACCCGAAGAATTTCAATCTCGCTGAACCAATCGAGACTGGACCATCCGTCACCGCCTTAGCAGCGGTGGCAAAAAGATTAGGCGTCGTCATCATTGCTCCTCTCTTTGAGGCACGTGGCAGCGAAGTGTATCACAATACCGCAGCAGTGATTGACGCCGACGGATCAGTCTTAGGAAAATATCGCAAGATGCACATTCCTCAAGACCCTGGTTTTGAAGAAAAATTTTATTTCACCCCCGGGGATCTCGGATTCCGCTCCTGGAAAACAGCTCACGGAAATATCGGTGTTTTGATTTGTTGGGATCAATGGTACCCCGAGGCCGCAAGACTCACCGCACTGAGTGGGGCGGATATTTTATTTTATCCAACAGCCATCGGCTGGTTGCCTGAAGAAAAAGCCAGCTTAGGCGCCGCACAACACACCGCCTGGGAAACTGTTCAGCGCGGACACGGCGTAGCCAATGGTTGTTATGTCGCCGCGACCAACCGAGTAGGCCAAGAGGGAAATACTCAATTCTGGGGACAGAGTTTTGTTTCTAATCCTTATGGTGAAATCATTGCCCGTGCCTCAGTAGATAAAGAAGAAATTTTATTAGCTGATTGTGATATGAAAAAGCAGAGAGAGTTTAGGAGAATCTGGCCCTTCTTGCGTGATCGCCGCATTGATGCCTACACTGATTTAACACGTCGTCTTCGCGATTAACCGATGTCGCTTTCACCGCGAAAACAAGGCTTCCGCATGCCAGCGGAATGGGAAAAACAGAGCTGCACTTGGCTCTCTTGGCCCGCCAATCACAAACTCTGGCCCGGACATTATCATCTCGTCCCCGCTAAGTTTGCAGAATTTGCAGCAGCAATTTCTAAATTTCAGCCGGTTAAAATTAATGCAGCTGGTAAACTGAAACAAGAAGCCCAACAATTATTAAAGGAAGCGCGGGCAGATTTATCAGTCATTGAATTGGTAGATATCGCCACCGATGATGTATGGTGTCGCGATCATGGACCTATTTTCATTAAGAACGATCAAACGGGTGAACTCGCGATTACGGATTGGGAGTTTCATGGTTGGGGTGGAAAATTTGAAGCCTCACTCGATAATCAAGTGCCTCAAAAAATCGCCAATCATCTTGGATTAAAATGCTTTAGCTTTGCTTTTGAGTTAGAGGGTGGAGGCATCGAGGTTACGGGCGACGGACGCTTGCTCACCACCGAAGCCGTGCAAAATAATCCTAATCGTGCCGAAGGCAGAAACGATGCTGAGTTTCACCAAGCAATTAAAGAAGGATTATCTATCGATGAAATTCTTTGGATTGGTGAAGGCCTGGATAATGATGATACCGATGGACACATCGATAATCTCGCTCGATTCATCAGTCCTCATGCAATCATTGCAGTGACAGAACCGAATTCCGGCTCACCTAATTTTAATCGACTCCAGAAAAATCTCGAACGCTTAGGACAAATGAAAACGAAAGGTGGGTCAAAATTTGATGTGATTCCCCTGCCCCTACCTGAACCTATTCACCTGGCGGGTCGCGATCTTCCACCGAGCCATGCCAATTTCTTAATCGTCAATGAGGCTGTTTTAGTCCCGCTTTACGGACAAAAATCAGACGACCTCGCGCTGGGAATTTTACAGGATTGTTTCCCTAAACATAAAATTATGGGGATTGATTGCCGTGTGCTATTAATTGAAGGCGGAGCGCTGCACTGCTTGAGCCAACAACAGCCCGCTTAGTTTTTAGGCTTAAGTTTGTCACCACACCCGCAACCACCCGCACATTTTCCTGCGCGTTGGTTCCTAAATTTTTTGACGGCACGGTTAATCAACCAACCTAAAGCTGAGCCGACCAAAAAAGAGATGATGATTAACTCGAAGTTCATGTGAGTCTAATAACTACTTGGTAGACAACCACGGCCATAACCCACGCCAGGGTTGTCATATAGAAGAATGAAATGGCGGCCCACTTCCAGCCGCCGGTTTCTTGCGATAACGTCGCAAGGGTTGGACCACACTGCGAACATAAAGCAAAAAAGACCATGAGCGCTAAGACGGCGGCGAGCGAAAATATTGGTTTCGATTTTCTGGGTCCTTCCGTCCACTTGGCCTCCTGCATGGCCGTACGTAAATGTTGTGAGTCTGCCTCCGCACCTTTGCCAATGGAATAAGTCACCCCCAATGTTGAGACGATGACTTCACGGGCAGGAAAACTAGCCAAGATACCTACGGTAATTTTCCAATCAAAACCACACGGATCAAAGACAGGTTGAACCGCTTTTCCAAATCGACCCATCCAAGATTGTTCAATCATCGCCGCCTGGGTGCGGGCCTGTAGTTCATTTGCGGTCAATGTTGGCTCTGCTGCTTTAATTTTCTCAGTCATCTGAGCATCGCGCGGGAAATAACAGAGCGCCCAAATAATAATAGTAATTGCGAAAATAACCGTTCCCGCTTTCGAAATAAATTCTGCAGCATTTTGCCACATCCGCCAAATCACATCACGCGGCTTGGGCATTTGGTAACGTGGTAACTCTAAAACAAACGGCTGGGGTTTTACCTTTAGGACAAAGCGCGTCAGTACAAACGCGGTCGGCACTGCAAATAGTAATCCAACACAATGCATGCCGACCATGACGACCGATTCCCATCCTGGACCATAGAGTGGACCAATAAACGCCGCACACATTAATGCATAAATCGGAAAGCGAGCTGAGCAGCTCATAAATGGCACCGCAAACGCCGTAGCTAGGCGCGCCTTAGGATCTTCGATGGTTCGCGTAGATAATAGTCCGGGGATAGCACAAGCGTAACCCGACAAGAGTGGTACAAAACTTTTGCCATTTAGCCCGCACCAACTGAATAACCGATCCATAATAAATGCGGCCCGTGCCATGTATCCACTGTCTTCTAAAATTCCTACGAATAAAAATAATATTAGTATTTGTGGTAGGAATACTAAGAACGCGCCGACCCCTGCAATAATGCCATCCGTCACTAAACTCTGAATCATGGGGGTGCCCGCCAAGGCTGGTGCCACAATTACTTTCGTGTAATCGACTCCAGACTGAATCCATTGCATCGGAAATTTTGCCAGCCAGAAGACCGCGGCAAATAGACCGAGCATAAACCCGGTAAATAAAATAGGACCCATCACGCGATGTAATAACACCTTATCCAGGGCGGCTGCGTTACCCTGTCTTTCATTACTACCAACAGTCACGCCTTCTAAAATTTTTCTGAGATGGGCGTAGTGTATTAATGGTTCAGCCGCCAAGGGGTTATACCCTGCTGCACGCACTTGATCTCTCGCTTGACGGATGACTGTATCGCGCATCGGCGATAACCATCTCAAGCGATCGCTAGTGTGAACATTTGAGCTGAATAAAATTCTTTGAGCATCGGCCGATGAAGGGGCTTTGCCCGTATCAGTCTGGATTGTTTGTACAATTGTATCGAGAGCGGCCTCAACTTGGCTTGGCCAAGTCAATCGTGTCATCTTTGTTTTTTTATTTAAAACTTCAGCGATAGCCCAACGAACCGACGCAATACCTTCACCCTTCCAAGCTGATATGAGAACTACGGGCACGCCCCCTAAGCGTTGTGATAAAAGATGGGTGTCTATTTTTAGTCCCTGCTCATGGGCAATGTCGGCTTGATTTAAAACCAAAACCAATGGCAAGTTTAGTTCAGCCAACTGAGATGCTAAAAATAAATTTCGGAGAATATTCGTTGCGTCTAAAACAACTACGATAGCGTCCGGCTGTTGACTGGCTTCAAGTGAACCTAATAAAACATCCGTGACGACTTGTTCGTCGGGTGAAGCTGCTGCTAATGAATATAATCCCGGTAAGTCGACTAACTCTACTTTTAATCCGTCACCACAGTCACATCGACCCGACTTTCGGGCGACGGTCACCCCAGGATAATTTCCGACTTTCTGACGAAGCCCGGTCAGCGCATTAAATAAAGTGGATTTGCCAGTGTTTGGATTCCCAACCAAGGCGACGGTGATTTCTTTAGCACTCATGGATTTTTCTTGGGTCGTTGCACGGGACAATCAGCAGCAACATCGATGATTAAACTTTGGGCCTCCGCTAATCTCAAACTTACAACCTGGCCCCCAAATTCTATCGCTAGCGGGTCTCCCAAGGGGGCACGACGAACTAACTTCAAGGCCATGCCGGGAAGTAATCCCAAGGCCATCAACCGCTGATCCACCGCTTGGTCGGGGTTGAGCGATACCAGCTTGCCGAATTGGCCGGGTAATAATTGAGAAAGTGGAGTCACGCTAATTGAGACTGAGTCTCAAAAAGGTAAACTTTAGGGCCAATTTGTCAATCACCCACCTAAGTTATCCCTTAAAATCGTTAAATTCTAGAGATCAGCCTCACACTTAACCGAGACCGGACAATGATCCGACCCCAGAACCTGGGCGTGGATTTCGGGCTTACTCCAGGACAAATTCCCTGAGGCGAGGCAGTAATCTAAGCGCCACCCAATATTACGTTCCCGGATACCCGGGCGATAACTCCACCAGCTATATGCCTTTTCCTTAGAGGGGTTGGCCGATCTAAAGGTGTCGACCATACCCTGCTCAGAAAGAAGTTTGGAAAATGAATTTCGCTCTTCCTCTGTGAATCCAGCATTGCGACGATTTTGGGTGGGGTTGGCTAAGTCGATTTCTGCATGCGCGACATTTAAGTCACCACAAACTATCACCGACTTTTTCTTACTCAGTTTAGATAAATATTTTTGAAAATCATCATCCCACATTAAGCGATAATCTAAACGTTCTAAATCGCGCTGCGAATTAGGAACGTAGGCACTGATTACATAACAACTTTTAAACTCAGCCGTAATCACACGACCCTCACGTGGATGATTGCCAGGAAAGTCATTAGTCACCGAAAGTGGATTAGTTTTTGCTAAAATGGCGGTACCAGAATATCCCTTCTTTTCAGCCTCGTGCCAAAACTGATAAGGGAAATCGAGTCCTAGGGTTTTTGCGATGGCGGCTTCACACTTTGTCTCCTGTAGACATAACACATCGGGGGCGTGCTGATGAATAAAATCTGTGAGTCCTTTGCCATGAGCCGACCTAACACCGTTAACATTCCAGGAATATATTTTTACGGAACTCACTTTTTAGGATTCTTAGTTTTGGTTTTATCTTTTTCTGAAGTATTTGTGCCCTGTGAAAATATCGCGTTCATTTTATCATCTAAGGAACGGGTTTTGGGTTCCGTTGCGGGGTCGGGTGTTTCAGGCTCCGCCATAGGTAGTGTCTCATTTTTCGTTGTGGGACTTGATGGGTTTGACGTTACTGGCGTGGAGTTTTTAACCGGAACCACAAGTTTAGGTTTAACAGGGGGAATATAGTTTTCTCCGGGACGAACAAAAGGTGCTAAGGTATTATTTCCCTGGGCGGCTAATTCTTTAATTTTTTCGCGCACTAGAATATCGAAGTTGGTTAACTTACTATCGATTTCGAATTTTAGATTTTTTGCTCTCACTTCCAGTTTTCCATCTCCGTAAACTTTAGAAAGCTGCAGGATATCACCAGCGCTTAATGGAAGATCGGCAATTTTCTTATTCTTCTCTAAGAGCGAAACTGCGGTATTCGCTAAAACCTTTACCGCACTGGGCCAAAAAATGGGGCGTTCATTAATAGCAGTATAATCCAACGGTGGTAAATTAACCGTGGCCGTTTCTTTTTCTTCAGTCGTGTGTACAATAATAACTTCATCCTCTTTTATTAATACGGGCACTGGAGCTTCGTCTTCTTTTTTAAGTGATGGCAGTACGGCGACTGGTTTTTCAATAACTGGATCGGGTTTTGTATTGTGGGTATTCGCCGGGAGATTGGTTAATACGCAGGAGAAGGTTGGCTGAGAAACAATCGTCGCCAGTGAGCCGATAGCGGCACCCAATATAAAGATGATGAAATACTTCATGAGAGAATTTACTCTCTTACGAACCAGCTTTAATTTCAATCACATCATGCGGGGCGGCTTCTCTTTGTCCCGCCGGGGTGATTCTGATGTATCGTGCATTTGCACGGAGTTCAGTTAGGTTTTTTGCGCCCAAGTATCCAAGCCCGCTTTGGACACCACCCGCTAATGGGGCGAGGACTTGGTCGACAGAGCCGGTAACCTCTTTCAGGGCCTCGATACCTTCGGGCGCTACTTTATTCAATTTCGCTGAAGTGTTATTGTGTCCATAGCGTGTGGCCGAACCTTTGCGCATCGCTTCAAGAGAACCCATTCCTCGATATTCCTTATAAGTCTTTCCGTTAATTTCCATTAACTTGCCCGGGGCCTCGCGACTGCCTGCAAGTAGTCCGCCCAGAATAACGGCATCCGCAAGCGTGAGGGCTTTAACAATGTCGCCGCTCTTGGAAATACCACCATCAGCAATAATTCTCACCCCGGCTTTTGATGCGGCACGAGACGCAATATAGAGTGCAGTTAATTGAGGAATCCCCACGCCCGCGACCATACGAGTGGTGCAAATGGATCCAGGGCCCTGACCAATCTTAATCGCGTCAGCTCCAGCCGCGGCCAAGAATTCTACTCCCGCCCCACTGGTTACATTTCCAGCAATCAGCGTCGTGGACTTGAATTGTTTTCTTAATAATTTTAAAGCATCGCCAACACCTTTGGTAAAACCATGAGCTGTAGAAATAGCTAAAGCATCGGCACCTTCTTCAATCAGTGCGGCGGCGTGAATAAGAAGAGCATTTTTATCAACCTCTCCATCGGCATTACGCGGTACGTTAATCGCAACACCGACACGTAAACGAAAATCGCTATCGCGAGTTGGACGAACATGGGCGCGCGACTCTTCGGAGATTCTTTCAATATCGCTCAATGTAAACAGGCCTTTTAGCTGATTCTTGGCATCGACCACGAGTAGTTTGTTTTGTCCGACGTTTTCGGAAAACAATCGGTCCGCTTTGGCAATCGGATCCTTACCTAGGTCTTTTTCAAAAACTACAAAGACCTTGTCGTGCGGCGTCATCACTTCGGCCACTTTGCGTTTTCCGTGTCTTTCTTTAACCGTGCTTCCAGGTAATAAGCCTAAGAGAGTGTTATCTTTGGAAACTACGGGAAATGTGCTGAAGGCTAATCCTTCAATTTCAATGCGGTGGAGAACCTCCGCGATGGTCAGCTCAGGGGAAACCACGGCAGGGTCACCAATCATTCCGTGAATATGATTCTTCACTCGTCGCACTTCCTTAATTTGTTCAGCTGAGGACATGTTATAATGGAGAAGGCCGAGACCACCATTAAGTGCCATTGCAATCGCCATTTGATGTTCCGTGACGGTGTCCATGTCGGACGACACAATCGGGAGAGACAAACTGATGCTATCAGACAGGGACGAATCTAAGCGTGTCATGCGTGGCAGAATCTCGGAGTACCTTGTCGCCAGTGAGACGTCATCGTACGTCAAACCCAGCCCAGCATTAGCCGCAAAGAATGGATCGGCGGGAAGGAAGAAGCGTTCGTCGAGAGAAACGCGACTTTTGTTTTTTGGGGAAGCCATAGGTGTCTGTTTCCCCAAAGGGTATTAAACACCGTTTACGAGGGTGGCAAATTGATTTTGCCCCTGAGCAAAACTTAAGGTTTTGCTCCCTAGCAAAATGTAGAGATACTCAAGGGTATGAATGACGGAAAATACGAGTTTTTGAAGGTGCGGCGAAAGTTTCGTCATCCTTTTATCACTGGCGCAGGCAGTTTTACAGAAGTGGAGAGAATCTTAATCAAAACCGAAATGAATGGTGTGATTGGCTTTGGTGAAGTGGCACCGTGGCCCAATTTTGATACAGAAAGTATTTCGGAATGTGCCGATCTACTTAATTCATTTGGCGGAGATTTATTTAAACTAAATGCACACTTAAAAGAGTTGGAGGGCGGCTTTCCTTGTTTACGGGCAGCACTCTCCTCCTGTCGTCATTGGGCTGAAATCACAAATTTTGCTAAAAAAACTTCCTGGGCTGGACTTGTTCCCGAACCGACAGCGGAAAACATTAAAAGGAAAATAGCTGAAGGATTTAAAACACTTAAGCTTAAAATATCTCCCCAAATTTCTCTTGTTGATATTAAATCTTTAATTTCTACGACACCTAAGAATATTATTTTTCGCCTTGATGCCAATGGAAGTCTAAATCTTCAAGAAACAGAACAGTGGGTAGATTTTGCACTGTCTTCAGACCAAATAGAATTTATTGAACAGCCGCTTCCTGTAAATCACCCTGGGTACAATCAGTTAGACGCTCAAAAAGTCGCACTCGATGAATCTTTTATTTCTCCTGACAAGTTTAGTTGGGCCGGCCCGGTGGTCGTAAAGCCCTCCCTGGTGGGCGATTGGGATGTTTTTTTAGCATGGAGAAAAACCCATCCCAATAAAGTTATTTATTCATCTGTCTTTGAAACTGCATTTGGTCGTCAGGCTGGGCTTTGGTTGGCCCAACTCGACCCTATGGTTGGCGCAGTAGGATTCGACACCCTAAACTATTTTAAAGACGATGGTTTAGACCGTCATCGATCGGGCCCGATTGTTGAAGGACTATCTAACTTCGATTGGTTAGAATTATGGAGGAAATTTAAATGAAATCAGTTGCCGTCTTTCATGCCGATCCAAAGAAGTATTTAGAGGGAGTTCTTACGGCGCACTCTAATGGTCGTCCCGTTTTTTTAGGAAACCCCAACTGGGGCCCCACTGAATTAAAAAGTGCAGCGCAACTCATTCCGAAAGAAACCATCATTGAGGGAATCCATCTGATACCTCAAGGCACAGCTCCGTCAAATTGGCCCGAGGCCTGGATGGACTGTCTTTTTATTCCAACAGGTGGAACGGGTGGTAAGGTTAAGTTTGTTATTCATAATACAAAAACCCTCAGGGCGGCAGCCTTAGGATTACGTGATGTGTTAGTGACGAGAGGGCTCAGTCCCATTCTACATGGGGCGAGTTTTACTCCACCCTACCATGTTAGTGGATTAATGCCGGTACTTCGTGCTCAATTTACCGGCGGTAACTATGACCACTACGATGGACGTTTCTTACCTAATCACCCTTTACCCGAAATTAAACTGCCCACCAGTGGTACTAAAATCGCCTCACTGGTGCACACACAAATTTCTCGCATCCTAGCGCATCCTGAAGGTTTAAAATGGTTAAAGCAGTTCGATGTAATTTTATTGGGTGGAGCCGCCGTTCCACGACCAGTCATCGACGCAATTCGTAATCACCACCTTCCCGTTTATGCCAGTTATGGAATGACTGAAACGGCAGCGT
Source organism: Opitutia bacterium (assembly GCA_037138415.1). Taxonomy (GTDB): domain Bacteria; phylum Verrucomicrobiota; class Verrucomicrobiia; order Opitutales; family UBA953; genus UBA953. The sequence continues at coordinate 13,007 of JBAXIK010000014.1, forward strand.
TATGCGCTTTCTGCCCGCCTGAAAAAATTTGGCGCGATGAACCTCTTCGGGGGTACCCCCTGCCGGGCGTGAAATTTACCGAAATTAATAATCATATTCATATTGATTCACCAGCCTGTGGCCTGGGCTATTGGCTCGGTGAAAAATTTTCTAATCCTTACGACTCGGGTGACATTGGGCGCGTTAATGCAGACGGCTCCGTAGAGATTTACGGCCGTGGTGATCGAATCATTAATTCTGGTGGAGAAAAAATCGACCCCTCACGCATTGAAGATGTTTTAAAAGCAACGGGCCTCGTGAAAGATATTTTTGTCTTCGGTATGATTGATGCACAGTGGGGCCAACGCGTCGTCGCTTGTGTCGTCGCCAGCGAATATAATTCCGCAGCTCTTAAAAAAGCCGTGGAAGTTTTAGAGCCCGCCGCACGTCCTAAAAATTATATCTTTGTCGAAAAAATTCCGCTCGACGCACGCGGAAAATTCGATCGCCTCGCTGCCGAAAAACTTTTGCGGATTTAGTTTCGAGCCGCTTTCCAAATTCGCAGACAAGACTCCACCAAGGCGGGAAACTCCGCTAATGGCACTTGGCTGGGTCCATCAGAAATTGCCCTGGACGGATCCGGATGTGTTTCCATAAACAATCCATCGGCACCTGCTGCTAAGGCGGCTTTTGCTAAAACAGGAACATACTCACGTTGACCACCCGAAGCTCCGCCCGCTGCACCAGGTAATTGTACGGCATGCGTGGCATCCATAATCGTAGGATAACCGTAACTCGCCATGATTGGGAAAGATCTCATATCTACGACGAGGTTTTGATATCCAAAAGTTGTTCCGCGATCGGTTTGCCAAATTTCAGCGGCGTTTGCTCCCTTTAATTTATCGACCACAAATTTCATTTCAAACGGTGAAAGGAATTGGCCCTTTTTAACATTCACCACCTTGCCGGTTTTTGCGGCGGCCACCAATAGGTCGGTCTGGCGACACATAAATGCTGGAATTTGTAATACATCGACCACCTTGCCCACTGGCTCACAGTGTTCGGGTCCATGGATATCGGTTAAAACAGAGAAACCGTAATCTTTTTTAACGAGTTTTAGTAATTCCAAGCCGGCTTCCATTCCAGGACCACGATCGCCACCCAAAGAGGTGCGATTGGCTTTATCATAAGAACCTTTGAAAATAATATTCAATTCCGGGAAGCGAATAGACAGCGCCTTCAGCTCTTTTGCTACAGTGCGACAATTAGATTCTGATTCTAATGAACAAGGACCGGCGATGAGGAGTAGTCTCCGCTTATCGTGTAACATAATAAGAAATTAGACAAAAAATCAGACCGAGGGCGAGCCGTATCCTTACTGGCGACCAAGCCACTTCAAAACCTCAGGTAGCGAACGCGTATTTAAAACGTTTTCTTTGGTTAACCAACCCTTACGGGCAATACGCACACCATGCGCCGCAAAGCCTAATTGCTCAATATCGTGAGCGTCTGGATTAATCGAGGTCAGCACTCCTTTTTCAGAGGCTCGACGCCACCAACGCCAATCGAGGTCCAGCCTCCATGGGTTAGCGTTTAATTCAATAATAGTATCATTCGCTGCGGCGGCATCGATAATCTTGGCGATATCTACTTCATAGGGCTCGCGCTTATTAAGCAGGCGACCTGTGAGGTGGCCCACCATGTCCACATGCTCATTCTCAATCGCTTTTATAATCCGCTTCGTTTGCTCCTCTTTATCTAAAGTGAATAGGTTGTGTACCGAAGCCACTACGAAGTCGAGTTTGCCCAGAACCTCATCGGTAAAATCGAGTGAGCCATCGCGTAAAATATCTACCTCGCTCCCGCTTAATACACGTACCTTAAATTTACCCGACTGATTTAATTTATTAATTTCCTCAATCTGTTGAGCGAGTCTGCTTTCATCTAAACCTCTAGCTTGAAAACTAGATTTAGAGTGGTCGGAAATTCCTAAATAACTCCAACCGAATTTTTCGGCGGCGGCGGCCATTTGTTCAAGGGTATGATCACCGTCTGAAGCAGTCGTGTGATTGTGAAAAACGCCTTTGATATCTTCAAAGGCAACAAGCTTGGGTAGATTATTCTTTTCAGACTCTTCAATTTCTCCCGCACCTTCACGTAATTCGGGAGGAATCCATTTTAATCCCAAAGCCTTGAAAACTTCTTCTTCGTTTTTAGCACCTGGTGCTTTTTGTTTTTCGTCGACCGACTTAAAGCCCCATTCACTCATGCTTAAACCTTGCGACAGGGCTCGTTGACGCATCGCTACATTATGTTCTTTGGACCCTGTAAAGTGATGAAGAGCAAAATAAAATTGCTCCTCGGGTACCACTCGAAGATCGGCCTGAATTCCATTTTCCAAACGCACACTCGATTTAGTTTCTCCATGTGCGGTCACTTCCTTAACTCCTGGATAATTTACAAACCAATCCATAATGGGTTTGGGTTCTGATGAGGCTACTAAGAAGTCTAAGTCACCCACGGTTTCGCGCGAGCGACGAAGCGAGCCAGCAGATTCGGCTAGTTTTACCTGAGGTAGATTTTTTAATCCGGCCAAAATCGGTTCGGCAATTTCAGCAGCATCCGCCCAACGATGTCTTTTGCCGTAAGCGATTCTGTTTTTTATGCCTTCTAAAATATTAGTCTGCGTTTTAGCGCCAAAGCCTTTCAGTTCAGCAACTTGTCCGCTATCGCAAACCTCTTTTAGTTTTTCGATGCTTTCTACTTGGAGTTGAACCCACAGCGCGCGAACTTTCTTTGGTCCTAATCCTGGGATTTGTATAACCTCCAATAAACCAGGCGGAATACTCGCTTTTAGTTTTTGGTGAAACGGTAAATCTCCATCGCGACGTAGCGTAGTTATTTTATCAACCAAGGCTTCGCCCATTCCAGGAATTTCCGCGAGTTTGTCGGTTTTAATTAACTCATCTAAATCTTCTGTGAGTGTTTCAAGAATACGCGCACCATTAGAATACGCTCTAATCTTAAAAGGGTTTTCTCCAGTTAACTCTAGTAAAGTTGCGATTTCGTCTAGGACCGAAGAGATGGCGGATTTTTCCATCATACCCTACTTTTCTTCTCCTGTAGATAAATTTTATTTAATTCGAGAAAATCAGCCTCTTTAGGGCCACTCTCGATTACATGCTGATAATGACCCGCATGTTCTAATTCGTATTCTGAGGCAGCGACGCGACGGTCGATTTCATCAACCGGGTCTGTTCCACGACCGGTTAGTCGGCGACGCAATTCCACCGGATCCGTTACTCTAACAAAAACTGTGACGAGTGATTCCGCTAAAGTCTTATCGCTTTCCGCCTGGTTGCGAATCGATGCAGCGCCCTGCACATCTACATTGAGTAAGGCGTCATACCCGGCGCTCAGGTGCTTGGCGATGTCCTGTTTGCGACATCCATAAAGATTATTATGAACGACCGCTTTTTCTAAAAATTTACCCTCGGCGTATTGAGCTTCAAATTCCTGACGAGTTAAAAAATAATAATCCTCTCCGTCGATTTCTCCGACTCGGGGCGGGCGGGTGGTACACGTAATCACCCGATGAATGAATTGTGGATACGATTCTGTTAAGCGCATGCACAACGTCGTCTTCCCGCTGCCTGCAGGGCCAGAGACAACAACTAAAAGTGGGCGGTTCACGGAATAAATTTAATTTGCAAGAGACAAGCTAAGCCGGTGATAAAGAAAATAATTCCGAGAGTCTTAGCGCGGGTTGGTTTTTCTAAAATCCAATCACACTGTTTATTGAATGCGACGGGCGACATCGCCCACCATAATCCTAATATGACTAAAAAGGCGTAACTGATGCTCGCGTCTAATAAACTATAAGGTAATTGACGATAGCCCGCATCGAGCGTTTGGCGGGCGGTAAAAAGCATTAAGACACCGAGAGCGCGTACCGATAAAAAATCGGGCATAGTGAAAAAGCTTAGGAGACCGGCGATAACGAAAACCCATACAATGATTTCACGGGGAAGGCCTGCTAGATCGGGCTCGGGCAAATGCTGCAGCTGAAAGCCGAACCAACTCACCGCGGCAATTAAAAGAATAATGGTAGCAAACTTATCGCGGCGAAATGATTTTAAAATGGGTGCGCTCGAATAAACTAACCCACCAGATAATAGAAGGATGGGGGCTAAAACGAGATAGGCTTGAGCTAGGGACACGGCAGAAGATTAGCAGAAACAAGACCTCGGGTGCAACCAAGGAGGTTAATTCCGGGAAAGAATTTGATCCCTCGCCCAACACGCGTGTTCGGACACCATGGGATCAGCGTGATTTACTAATTGCCCAATGGCCTCAAGATCACCCGACGTTCCTGTATTACCCATCACAGTTAATGCATTTCTCCACCATCTTAATAGACCTAAGCGTTTTACAGGCGTTCCCCTAAATTGGTTTAAAAAATCTTCTTCACTCCATGAGAGTGTTTCTTTGAGAACGGGCTGAGGGCGGGCTTTAAATTTATTTTCTTTTGTTTCTTTGGCCCATTTATTCCACGGACAGACATCGAGACAGTCGTCACAACCAAATATTCTATTACCGAGCGGCTTGCGATACTCTACGGGAATCGGTCCTTTATGCTCGATTGTTAAGTAGGCTAAACATTTTCGCGCATCTAATTTATAGGGAGCAATAATTGCTGAGGTCGGACAGGCGGTAATACATTGGGTGCAACTTCCACAGCGATCAGGTGTGGGCGTGGAAGGTTCCAGTTCCAATGTAGTTATAATAATTCCCAAAAATAACCAGGTGCCAAATTCGGGTTGTAAAATAATAGTACTCTTCCCCTGCCAACCTAAGCCCGCCGCAACCGCTAAGGGTTTTTCTAAGACGGGGCCAGTATCCACATACGGTTTCTGCGCACCGCCGAATGTTCTCATGACCGTACAAAGTTTTCTTAATTTTTTCGTAATGATAGTATGATAATCCTGTCCCAACGCATATTTTGCGATTTGGTAATTTGAATTTGGCTGGGGTTGATAATAGTTTAATCCAACCACGATAATACTGCGTGCTTCGGGTAAAACGCGTGTCACTTCCGTTCTGCGTTCCGTATCTTTTGCCATCCATTCCATTTCTCCATGCATACCATCGGCGATCCATTTCTTAAAATAGTCTGCCTTCACATCGGCATCAATCGGAGCAACGCCAAATACATCAAAGCCCAATGATAAGGCCTCGGCCCGCAGGTTTTCCCGCAGTACTTTAGCGTCCATAAACTATCCTAAAATTGCCAAAACTCGGCTGATAATTTCATCCACCGGCGCAAGTTTTCCATTTCCTTCATAGCCACAAGCTAACATGCCTTCGATGGGGTCGACCATCACGTGCCCACGTGATTTTAAAATTTTAATATTAGCCTGGGTGGCGGCGTGTTCATACATTTTTCCGTTCATCGCTGGAGCCAATACCACCGGACAACGGGTAGCTAAATAAATGGAGGTGAGTAAGTCTGGAGCCAAGCCGTGCGCAAATTCAGCAAGCACGTTTGCGGACAATGGAGCTACGAGAAACAAATCCGCAGAATCTGCGATTTCGATGTGGCCAGGAACTGAACTTCTTCCTTCTTCCCAAATATCAACACCTACCGGGTTCTTAGATAGAACCTGTAAGGTCATCGGGGTTATAAATTGGGTGGCACCTCTGGTCATAACCACCTGCACGTCTGCCCCGTATTTAATGAGTTGAGATGTCAGATCGGCGGCTTTGTAGGCCGCAATCGAACCAGTAACACCGAGCACTATGCGTTTGCCTGCTAAATGAGACATAGCGTCATTATAAATAAGACAGTTTAGGCTGAAGCGAGGGGAAAGGGGGCGGCCGGCGCAATTTTCCCTCAAAAACACTCAAAAAGGGTCTTTTCTGGTTTGCCATCGGGGGTCCCGAAGATTGCGATGGGGTCACTTATGCAATCCGACATTGGTCTTATTGGTCTGGCCGTCATGGGTCAGAATCTCGCCCTTAATATCGCAGACCACGGTTTCGCGATTTCTGTCTACAATCGTACGACCGCTAAAACGGACGAGTTTGTAAAAGAAAATCCAAACACGCCTGGTAAACTTACTGGTTGTGCGACGATGAAAGACTTCGCCGCTTCCTTAAAGAAGCCCCGCAAAGCTGTCATCCTCGTTAAGGCTGGTGCTCCTACCGACGCCGTCATCAACGAACTCGCCTCAGTTTTTGAAAAAGATGATATCATCATCGACGGCGGTAATGCACTTTGGACCGACACGATTCGTCGTGAGCGTGAACTCAAAGCAAAAGGTCTACGCTTTATCGGATCTGGAGTATCAGGCGGCGAAGAAGGTGCACGCTTCGGCCCATCCTTAATGCCCGGTGGCGATCCTAAAGCTTGGGAAGAATTAAAACCTATTTGGGAAGCAGTAGCTTCTAAAGTAGACGCTCAAACGGGCGTTGAACTCACCGGTGCAAAACCAGGCAAGCCAATCAAAGGTGGCGTTCCTTGTGTTGCCCACATCGGTACTGATGGTGCCGGTCACTACGTGAAGATGGTTCACAACGGTATCGAATACGGCGACATGCAAATGATCTGCGAAGCCTACGATTTAATGCGTGGCCTCCTCGGTATGACTCCAACTGAAATTGGTACTGTCTTTGAAGAGTGGAATAAGGGTGATTTAAATTCGTTCCTTATCGAAATCACCGCGAAAGTTTTAAAACAAAAAGATCCTGAGACGGGCGTTCCTTTAGTGGACGTTATCCTTGATACTGCTGGACAAAAAGGAACGGGTAAATGGACCAGCGCCAACGCACTCGATATGGGTGTGGCCGCTCCAACCATTGCTGAAGCGGTCTTTGCTCGCTGCTTATCCGCGGTAAAAGAAGAACGCGTCGCTGCTGCTAAGGCCCTCCGTGGACCTAAGCGCGCGATGACCAATCCTGATAAAGCTAAAGTCATCGAACAAATTCGTGATGCTCTTTATTGCTCCAAGATTTGTTCTTACTCTCAAGGTTTCCAATTAATGCGCGAAGCACAGAAAGAATATAACTGGAAACTCAACTTCGGTGAAATCGCTCAAATCTGGCGCGGTGGTTGCATTATCCGTGCAAGCTTCTTACAAAAAATCACTGAAGCCTTTGGTAAGAAATCTAAATTAGCCAATCTCCTCCTCGATCCTTACTTCAAGAAGACCGTGAAGAAGGCACAGAAGAATTGGCGCAAGGTCATTGCCTTGGCCGTGAAGCACGGAATCCCTGTTCCTACATTGGGTTCATCATTATCTTATTTTGATTCTTACCGTACCGAGCGCTTACCTCAAAATCTATTACAAGGACAACGTGACTTCTTTGGTGCTCATACTTACGAGCGTACCGATAAGCCACGTGGCGAGTTCTTCCACATTGATTGGCCGGATCCCAAGCGTCCGCAAATTAAAGCTTAAGTGCTTTAAACAAAAGCCCTATAAACTGGGGCTTTTTTATTTCTTCCAACCGCCACCCGTGGCGGCGGCGAGACGGACTGTGGCCTGGCAGATTTCGAATTCTAAGTTGGCGTGAGTGCGACGTGCTAAGGCGAGGTCGCGCGTTGCAATTACTACTTCACGCTCATCAGCGACGCCCGCGGCGAAACGTGTTTTGGCGTTTTCTAATCGTTGGGTCACTGCCTCTAAAACTTTTTCGGCTAATTTAACCTCGTCTTCTAATTCTTTAATATCAACGAGCGTTACTTCAACTTCACGGAAAGCATTCAGTACGGCCTTGCGCCATTCAGCGCCGGCTAAATCTATCCGTGAACGCGCCACTTCAAGTTGTGATTCCCTTCGATCGCCATCAAACAAAGGAATATCAACCGCAGGCATTAAAGACCAAAAGCCGGAAGAACCTTTGCCTATTTTAGAAGCGGGATCCGCTTGCCAGCCTAACTGACCGTTAAGAGTCACTGATGGATAAAAATCTGAACGAGCCACGCCTTCGCGAGCCATGGCAGAATCTAATTTCATCGAGGCGGCAGCTAAATCAGGGCGACTTAATAAAAGTTGAGAGGGAATACCGGCACCAAAGTTAGGTCTCTCTTTTTTAATTTTTATCTCCGTTAAAATAGTTGCCGGCAGCTTCTCTGTTTGAGGTGCACCAATGAGAGCGCGAAGTGCTGATTCATAAACTGCCAGTCTTCGGGTCGCATTCGACATATCTAGCTTGGATTGAGCGGCGGCTAGTTGTGTCGTCGAAAGAGGATCCGTAGAAAGTAATCCGGCGCTCACTGCCTTCTCCGTTATTTCCATTTCGCGGTAACGGGCCTTAAACTCATCCGATAAACATTCCGCATCAATGCGTGCTGATTGAATTGCAAACCAAAGTCGGGATACTTCCGCCACGAGTGACACCTTGGCATTTTCGACACTGTAACCAGCGGCAACCGCTTCAGCAACGGCCGACTCAGAACTTAGTTTATTTTTATCCCAGAAATCTATTTCCCAATTTACTTGGCCACCCACGGTTAAAGTATCAAACCGACGAGGCATCCCGGTAAAGTTTCTGCCAGACACTGCTGATGTCCGATTCGACTGATAAGAACCTTGTGCATCAACACGCGGAAGGAGTTGAGCATTCACCGCTGCCACACTTGCCCGCGCTTCGCGCCAGTGAGCTTGGGCAATAGCCAAGTCTGGATTAGCCTTAAGGGCTGTCTCTATTAAGACATCGAGATTCGAATCTTTAAAAGACTTCCACCATTGAGCGTCGGCAACCTTACCCTCGGTGATTTTGTAGGAAAACTCACTCACCGGTGTCAGACCATCGGGTCGCACCGTGGCTTCATGGGCACATCCCACTAGCAACAACGCTGATACTATTAAAAGCCTTTTATTTAACCGCTTCATTCGTGGATGAGGATTTTGAAGTATCGATATAAACATCCATTTGCTGACCAACATAAATATTGTGATCAGAGGGTCTATCAAACTGGTAAATGACTTGGAGAACGCGCGTATCAACACGCTCGACACTCGCTCCGGTTAAGGAAACTTTAGGAATAACAAAGGGCTCAATGCGTACAAATTTAAGAGGAATAGCCCTCTCGGTTGAACCCACTTTCGCACTCTCACCTTTTAAATATCCCTTTGCGGGCAAACCTTCACGGATGCGCGTAGCCAATTGTTCATCAACATCGCAACGAATTTGTAACTGTTCAATATTTCCAACCACAATGGGGGCTTTTTGTCCTGCCGCAACAAACTCTCCCTTTCTTACATTTACCTGTAAAACTGTTCCGTCGATCGGTGAGTTAATTTGATAACGTCTAAACATGATTTCTAATTGGGTTAATTGAGAGCGCGCAGTGTTTAATTTTGCTACGGCTTCTTCTCTGGCTAACTCATAATTTTTTAAATCAGATTTACTGACCGCACCCGTGTCTTTTAGTGATGACCACCGATCATACTGATCTTTTGCCCTTTCGGTCGCAGCTTCTGCTGCTCTTACAATACTGGCTTGAACTTCTATTTGTTGTTTAATTTCAGTTCTATCCAGTGTTAAGAGGGGCTGTCCCCGATTTACCTTATCCCAAACTTTTACGTTAACCTCGGAGACAATGCCGGAGTAGGCTGAACCAAGAGAGGTGTTTTCTGACATCGACTCTACAAGACCGGCTGCGGAAATTAATCCGTTTTTATCTCTCACTGCAGGTTCGTAAGGCGGTGGCTTAATGGCCACTTCGGAGGCGGTTCCACGTGTTAATTGAAAGGCAGCAATCGCACCAGCAATAGCTACGATAATAAGAAGGATTCGTTTTTTGAACATGGGGTTTTAAAGGTAGGTGGGGTCTAGGGTTCGAGGATCGTCGACGACGCGTTTGATTTTCCCGTCTTCCATTTCCGCAATTCGATCGGCGTATTTAAAAATTCGAAAGTCATGAGTCACCACAACGACACAGCGATTGGGGGCACGAGATAGTTCTCTAATCATTTCCATAATTTGTGCGCCGGTATCTTTATCGAGCGCCGAGGTTGGTTCATCACAAATTAATAAGGGTGGCTCGTGTACCAAGGCTCGGGCAATAGCCACACGTTGTTGTTGGCCTCCAGAAAGTGCATTGGGCTTCCCCTCTTCTCTTCCTTTTAAACCAACCTTTTCTAAAATCTCTATCGCTTTCTTTTTAGCTGCCGCGTGGCTAGCACCTTGGATTAATAAAGGTATCATTACATTTTCGACCACCGATAGGGTTGGAATTAAATTAAAGGACTGAAAAACAAATCCGAGATTTTTTCGGCGAAAGGTCGTTAACTCTTCTTGGCTTAATCCATCAAGTCTTTGACCAAATACTTCAATTTCTCCAGACTGCGGAGTTAAGGTTCCCGCAATCACCGAAAGTAATGTTGTTTTACCACAACCCGATGGACCCACCAACATAATCAACTCGCCCGTGTGTGCTGAAAAATCGGTGTGATTGAGCGCAATCACTTTGGCTTCTTCTGATCCAAAAGAAATATCTACCTGGCGGGCAGCAACTGCGATTGTCGGGGTCATCCTCGGAAAACGGTGGCGGCATCCACACGCGATACCTTAATAATGCCAATAATTGCGGAAACAAAACTAATGCCCATCGTGAGCACCAGAGTCGCAATTAAAATTTGGGGAAACATCACAAACGGCGGCATACCTTTTTCGATCATGACCCGTCCAATAGCCTGTGCCATTCCCGCGCCTAAGCCAAATCCAATTAAGCCGGCGGTGGTAGCTTGAACAAATAACATAGCCGATAAAACACGCATGCTGGCGCCCATGGCCTTAATGGCGGCAAAATATTTTAGGTTTTCTAAAACGAAGGAATAAAAAGTTTGGCCAGATATCGCTATCCCCACGAAAAGTCCAAGCGCTACTGCGGTACCGAAAGAAAAAGGAATTCCGGTGTTTTTCCAGAACCACCAAAAAGTTGCTCGCGCCAAACTGCGTTCCGTCCAGTCCCATATTACCGTATCCGACGTCCAAGCTTTCAGTCCCGTTTCATTTTCAATGCGCTGACAAAGTTCCGTTGGCGTTACACCTGCGACTGGCTCAACCAACATGAAACTTAAAGTTCTACGAGCACCTAGGGTATAAGACTTTGCTCTATCATATGTAGTATAAACAAATGGGCCGCCCGTAAATGCACGACGCACCTTACAAATTCCGACAACGCGGGCTTCGATATCATTAATTTCAAAAACATCGCCGGGCTTAAGTGGCACGGTAGTTATTTTTCCGTCAGGACCTTTAACCTGATGGCCCATCAATTGTGCGCCCCACTCGTCAACAATTACTGTATTAGGAAGACGTAAGTCGTCGATTTGTCCCTGACTCAGCTGAGCAGGTGCACCCGCAAAAGTGTCCGCATCAATTCCAACCATCGTAATTAATTTGAAATTACCATCCACCATGCGTGCCTGTAAAAATGAAGTGTGTAATGGGGCGGCCCAAGCAACGCCATCGACAGAACGGACTCTACCTAATTCTGTATCGCGCATCGGCTTGGCATCGTTGGCTTGTTCAACCATCGGATCGCTCACCCATACATGCGCACGGATATTGACCACCGGCGTATATGTCCAACTCATGATTCCGAAGAACACCGATGTTTGCTGTGCCATTAAGAGCGCCGAGAAAGCTAACCCGCAAAGAAGCATCGCCAACTTAGCGGTGTCTCCAAAAAGCATATTGAGGGCGAGCCGTAGCATTATTATTAAGCTTAAAGTTTATAGCCTCTCGCGACTTGGTCAACGAGAGCCATAACTTAAGTGAGTCAAACTCGTGACAATTATTGTGCTACAGGAGCAACTGGG
>JBAXIK010000015.1:0-24685 GCA_037138415.1 Opitutia bacterium
GGAGAAAATGTTGCTGGGCTACAGGTGGTTTGATTGTCGTAAACGAGGTTTTCGTAAATCTCATCGGACATAATCCAGACGTTTGCCTTAACGCAAATCGCGACGAGGTCTTCTAATTCTGCACGAGAATAAACTGCACCCGTTGGATTAGAGGGGCTATTAAGAACGACCATGCGAGTCTTCGGAGTGATCGCAGCGGAAAGTTGTGAAGGCGTAACTTTAAATCCCGTGACGTCTTCGGCGTTGATAAATTTAGGAACGCCACCTGCGAGTTTTACCATCTCGGGGTAGCTCACCCAGAAAGGTGCAGGGATCACGACTTCGTCACCAGGACTGATAGTGGCGAGAATCGCGAGGTAGCAGGACATCTTACCGCCTGGGCTAACGACAACGTTGGCATCGGCGATTCCGGTAAAGCCACGGCGGGTATAGTCTTCAGCAATCGCTTTACGTAAGGCGGGAATACCTGGAGTCGGTGCGTACTTAGTCTGGCCTTCAGCGAGCGCCTTAGCGCAAGCGTCTTTAATGAATTGGGGCGTATCGAAGTCAGGTTCACCGACACCGAAGCCGACCACGTCTTTACCGGCGGCCTTGAGGGCCTTGGCCTTGGCATCGACAGCGAGCGTTGGCGAAGGAGCTACATTATGGGCCCAAGAAGAAAGTGGGGATGGGTTGGACATGTTTACGATACTCGAAAAGCAAGAGGAAGAAGCCCCAATGGCAAGAAAGAGTTAACAGCCCAAGCAAGCTACACCCTAAATATCGATAACATCAGACCCCTCAGACTTCTTGGAGGCGGGATTGGAAGGCCCCTTGGGTCCCATAGTCATAAAACTTGCTGAGGCGTTCATCGAAATAAGGTAAGCACTCACCGAGATAGTCAATGTAGCTAACGACCAGTTAGATATAGTAATTCCAAGCAACTTACAGCTTAAATAAAGAACAATACTGTTTGCAAAGAACAGCACTACGTACCTCGCGATTAAATCAAAAACTGTCTTCGAAAGTCCCAATGAAATTATAAAAGGCAGAGAAAATAGAAGTAAAAAAACCTGAATCAGTGGACGAATAATAATATTAAATAAACCGAGCCAAAATGTTAAAAACGCTATGTCCCAATTGCTGGCGATTTGAATAAAACCAAGACGCCAAGCAATTAAAATTGAAATCGGTAAGGCAAACAGGCGCAAGATAGCGAAGAGACAACCGAATAAAATCATAACCCACGCTACCCAGATCTACCGACTGGGTAAAGTTCAATCCTTAGCGGGCGTGGCGGATATCTTCGCCGGACAGAATAAAAATGACCTGTTCTGAGATATTTTTACTATGATCACCGATACGTTCTAAAGCTTTAGAAATGAAGATAAGCTCAACATTAGAAGCCGAAACTTTAATCGAATCGCCTGAGCGGCCGAAGAGAGCTTCGTAGTTTTTGCGATTAAGTAGGTCGATTTCTGCGTCGCGTGTAATCACGAGTTTCGCCTTGGCAAGATCGCCCTCCACAAAACCATCTAAGGCCAAGCGGAGAACCTCAATAGCGATGCGACCTTCTTCAGGTACATGCAATAAGTCTTTGAGGGGTCCGCGTTGAGAAATAACTAAAACACGTTTAGCGATGACGGAGGCTTCATCCGCGATGCGTTCTAAGTCGTGGGCGATATCGCGGGCAGCGAGTAATAAACGAACATCGCTACCCATCGGACCAAAGAGTGTGAGGTAACGCATGATTTCGCGATCCACCAGTTTTTCTAAATCATCCACGGCATCATCCATACCTCGTACTTGGAGTGCCAACTTGTCGTCGCCCGTTTCCAATGCTTGCATGACCAGACGAGTCATATCAATCGAACGCTCCCCCATCAGAACTAAGTTATCCTGAAGTTGACGGAGTTCGTCGTGGAAGAATCGTTGCATAGGTAGAGTCTGTGATAAAAAAAATGAGAACTCAACCAAAACGACCAGAAATGTAAGCCTCGGTTTGAGCTTGGCTGGGGTTCATGAAAATCTTCTCGGTCGTGTCGTATTCAACGAGTTCACCCAAGTAGAAGAAGGCGGTGCGATCCGAGACGCGAGCGGCCTGTTGCATTGAGTGAGTCACAATCACGATGGTGAATTGTGTTTTGAGTTCGTTGATGAGTTCTTCAATTTTGCCTGTGGCGATGGGATCAAGCGCCGAGCAAGGCTCGTCCATAAGTAGGATTTCAGGGCGATTGGCAATCGCACGAGCGATACACAGACGTTGCATTTGGCCTCCAGAAAGTCCGAGGGCATTATCGTTTAAACGGTCTTTAACTTCGTCCCAGAGGGCCGCTTTACGCAGTGAAGTTTCACAAGCCTCATCGAGGGTAGCACGATTCTTTACACCCATCACTCTAAGTGCAAAAACAACGTTTTCGTAAATAGACTTCGGGAAGGGATTAGATTTTTGGAAAACCATGCCAACGCGTCGGCGCAGAGAAATAACCTCTAAGCCCGGATCGTAGATAGACTGACCTTTAATTGCGATATCCCCTTCGTGACGAATACCATCCACCAAGTCATTCATGCGATTAAGATTACGTAAAAGCGTGGATTTACCACAACCCGATGGACCAATAAAAGCAACCACTTGGCGCTCAGGGATGTCGAGCGTCATGGAGTTGAGGGCCTTCTTGTCTCCGTACCAAAAACCGAAGTTCTTGATACTGATAAAGTCGGGTCGACCGGTTATATCGGTGGCAGTACGTGATTGGAATCGAGCGTTACTCATGGCGTTTTAAAATTAGAAAGCGGCACCCTTGAAGCGGGCACGGAGTCGATTGCGAATGGTGATTGCACCGAGATTCAAGCAGACGACTAAGATGATGAGGAGCAAGGTTGTCGCGAAAACCATCGGACGAGCCGCATCAGAGTCAGGCGATTGGAAACCTAAATCATAAATATGGAAACCGAGGTGCATGAATTTGCGATCGAGGTGCAGGAAAGGAGCCAGTCCATCAATCGGCAAGGTAGGCGCGAGTTTCACCACGCCAACAATCATAAGTGGAGCAACCTCTCCTGCCCCACGAGCCATCGCTAAAATGACGCCGGTTAAAATACCAGGGGCCGAGGCGGGTAATAAAATATCGCGGATCGTTTGCCACTTAGAAGCACCCGCCGCGAGCGACGCTTCACGCATACCGCGAGGCACGGCTGATAAAGCTTCCTCGGTCGCCACAATCACCACGGGCAAAGTCATCAAGGCGAGTGTCAATGAACACCATAATAAACCACCCGTACCAAAGACGGGAGTGTTGTTATTATATTTTAACTGATCCGAGAAAAATAAGTGGTCGATGGTGCCACCAAGAACATAAACGAAGAAACCAAGACCAAAGACGCCGAAGACGATTGAAGGCACACCGGCTAAATTATTAACGCAAATTCGGACCACGCGTAAAACCGCACCATCTTTTGCATACTCTTTTAGATAAATCGCCGCAATGACACCCACTGGCGTCACCAGTAAACTCATAAACACCGTCATCACTAAAGTACCAAAGATAGCGGGCATTAAACCACCTTCGGTATTCGCTTCGCGCGGTGCATCGAATAAAAACTCGCGAATCCGACTAAACAATAAACCGATACGATCCAGGGTCGTCATACGATTTGGCTCCCAGGCTCGAACAATATTAGCGAAAGGAATCGTGACCGAGCGGCCCTTAGCATCAATGCCCTCGAGATGAGCTTGGGCGGTGGGCTTGGAAACCTCTTCGGCTTGTTTCTTAAGTTCGGCGAATTTCAGGTCTAAACTTTTAATCTTATCAGTCAGCTCGACCGTGGGCTCTTGGCGGTCCTCCGCGCGACGTAAGGCAATACGAGTTGCTTCCATTTCGGAATTTACGACACCGATTTTATTTTGGTTAATATCTAAAACACGCTCACGAATGTCGGCCGCTTGATCAACCGCAGCACGAATTATTGAAAATGCGTTGCTATCGGCCGCGTGTGGCTTTCCTGCGGAATCAACAATCGTTTTAGGGGTAATAAACGCAGGACCATTTTCCATACGTTCTAAACCCAATGTTTCCAAAGTGAATTTTTCGTCAGTGATATTAAGCTCATCGACCCAAACATAGGAGGTGCTATTTAATTCACGGAGGCCGATTTGATACTGGCGCTCGTAGCGTGGGTCGGATGCGGGTGAATTAGAACGCACGCGACGTTGTACAAATTGACCGACGATTTCAGTACCGTCTTTAAGTTTTACGGTCGGAACTTGTGGAGCCCAGAATACAGAGAATCCATTAATTAAAACGAGTCCAAGCAGGCCAGCGACCATGGATAGTCCGATGATCAATCCAAGGCTAGTAAACCAAACCCAAGGCTCTCCTTTAGGCGTAGAATTATCGGATGATGAAGAGGCCATGTTTAGTTCATTTTATAGCGCTTCCTGAGGCGCTGACGAAGGGTTTCGGCAAAGGTATTAACAATAAATGTAAGTGCGAATAAACAACAGGCACCCAAGAAAAGGGCACGAAAGTGAGTTTCGCCGGCCGCTGCTTCCGGAAGTTCAACCGCAATATTTGCTGAAAGCGTACGCATACCGTTAAATGGATTAGCCTCCATGACGGCAGTGTTTCCGGTGGCCATCACGACAATCATTGTTTCGCCAACCGCACGACCGAAGCCAATCATGATTGCAGAAAGAATTCCAGAAACAGCCGTGGGCACAACGACCGTCCAAACGGTTTGCCAGCGACTTGCACCCAAGGCGAGTGAACCAGAGATTAAAGAGTTAGGTACATTGGACAAAGCATCCTCTGCGATGGTGAACACGATCGGAATGACGGCGAAGCCCATCACAAAGCCCACCACGAGTGAGTTACGTGCGTCGTAATTAAGTCCAGTGCTTTGGCGCCACCATTCACGGAAGTCAGAAATATTCTGACCCGACGCTAAATCTTTTACCGTAAAGAAAGTTGATTCAATCGTGGGGCCCAGTTGCCAAGCACCATACATACACAGGACGATGAACGGGAAAAGATAGGCAAATTCCCAACCCGGACCAACGCGACGGCGAACAGGCTGAGGCAACTTCGACCAAACATAACCAGCAAAAAGTGCGCTAGGAGCGAGAACCACAATCACACACAGGATGGGAATCAAATGAGTGTCGACGAGTGGAGCGAGCCAGAGGCCAGCGAGGAAGCCCAACACAACAGAGGGCAACGATGCCATAATCTCCATCAGGGGTTTAATCACATTCTTCCACTCGGGTCTTAAAAAATGTGAAACGTAGATCGCAGCTAAGAGAGCGATCGGTATCGCAAATAATAGAGCGTAGAAAGTACCTTTGACCGTGCCGTAAATTAAGGGAACCAAAGAATATTTTGCTTCGAATTCATCTGAGCCTGAACTGGACTGCCAAGTATAAGCTGGTCCTTCCGCTCCTTCGTACCAAATTTTTCCGAAGAAAGTATTCCAAGAAGCTTCGGGGTGATGATCCGTGATTGCCCAGCGATAAACTTTTCCATCCTGACAGAGAATGGAGAGTCGATTATAATTTCTAGAGAAAACGACCTGTTGAATCGGTGTCGACGGCGCTGCTTCCTCCCAACGAATCGAGCCGTTTGTCATGTTGCGTATTTGCATACGACCACCTGCGACGGAGAGATAACATTTATTGCCAGCGGCTGGGAAAACACCCTGCCCTACTCCGGCGAGAGTTTCGCAATCGTGAATCTTGCCCCAACGACGAAGCATTTGTCCGTCTGGCTGCTTTTGCGGATAGAGAGACCAAACTACTTCTTCGTTTTGATTTCCTTGGAACACGACTGAAACATTTCCGAAAATAAAACCCGCGGCTGCGATTTGTGGATTTTTAGCATCACCCAAAGGTTTGAATGACTGTAAAAGTGAAAAAGTATTTTCGTTATTCTGATAAACTCGCACTTCACCTGTTTTACGTATGACTAAAATTGAATCAGCGGTTGAAGGGACTAAGACACGTTCCAAATCAGTGACATCGGCCGCGATAGGAAATGGCTCGGTGACCGTTACCTTGGCTTTTCCGCCCAAGCCTTTACGTTCAATTAAACGGCGACCAGTAATAACGTCATGACCTTCTTTTTGTTGACGACAAATATACAACCTACCATCGGAACCCTTCACGCTCCAAGCCTCTAAAACTGGTCCATTCAAGTCGCTGATTTTACCCGCATACTGTAGGTCAACACTCGGCTCGAGTTCACGACTTCCGTTTGGGGCGAAGGTAATTTTGTAACTAATTTTTAATTCTCTGACACTTCCATCGGCTAGTCCGAGTAAAACTAAACCGTCGCGTGAATAAGTTTTAACAGCGGTAACCGGGATTAAAATAGCGGACGTCGTTTGGCCGTCCGTCGTTGACGGCGTCGTTTTGAAATCAGGTGCCCAGGTTTTAACGAGTGAACCATCAGCAGCCTTGCGGAACGAAATATTTCCCTTGGCATCACAACTAAAGGGTAATTCGCCGTATTCATCTTCACCCCAAGCAACACTACTTGCTTCGGTGAAATTTACAGGTGTAAGCGGTTCAACTTTAGCTTTCGAGAATAACGGGAAAATTTGTGAAACTAAAAAAATCAACATTCCGAATACGGCAATCACGACGCTGATTCCGCCGAGGCGAATAATGCGCCCCATCCATAGATCAACCAACAGAGTCGACCGACTCACCTGGAATCGAGACTCAGGTGGTTGTTCGGTAGACTTAGATTGATTTTCCTCCATGTAATTTATGCGAAACTAATGACTGACGTTAAATTGAACATGGCAGAAAAAACCGCCAATCTAAAAGCAGGAGGACCCGAGTCCGTACCCATTGCACTTTATTAACCGGCCAAACGGCGTGGTGGCAATGGGACGGATCGAGACCAAATTACTCAGCGTTATAGAACTTCAAGGCTAAGCGGCTATCGTTAGCCACGTCAGCAGGAAGTGGGTAGTAACCATCTTTCACAGTGATTTCTTGGCCTTGTTTCGAAAGCACGAAGGTAATGAATTCGCTGGTGAGCTTGTCCATATCCTTGTTCGGAGCTTTGTTAACGTAGACGTAAAGGTAACGAGCTAATGGGTAAGTACCGTTGAGGCAGTTTTCGTAAGAAGGCTCTACGAAAGATCCGCCATCTTTGATAGTTAATCCTAAGGGCTTAACACCTGAAGTTCTGTAACCGATACCGGAGTAACCTACAGCGCTAATGTCTGAAGCTACACCTTGTACAACAGCAGATGAACCGGCCTGTTCTTTAACAGAGCCCTTGTAGTCACCGTTCTGTAAAACTTTTTCTTTAAAGAAACCGTAGGTACCAGAAGCGGAGTTACGACCGAAGATTGAAATAGTCTTACCAGCGAGATCGCCATTGGCACCCACTGCGGCCCAAGTATCGGCAGCCTGTGCACCGCGCTTACGGGTCGAAGAGAAAATTGCGTCAACTTGCGCGAGGCTGAGTCCAGTGAGCGAGTTATCTTTGTGGACGAAAACAGCGAGAGCATCGATGGCTACAGCAATCTTAGAAGGCTTGTAACCGAACTTGCCCGAAAAAGAAGCAACTTCACTGGACTTCATCTCGCGACTCATAGGTCCGAGTTGAGCAGCACCAGAGGTTAGAGCGGTTGGAGCCGTGGAAGAACCTTTACCTTCGATTTGAATGTTTACGTTAGGATATTTTCCTTTGAAACCTTCAGCCCAGAAAGTCATCAGGTTGTTTAAGGTGTCGGAGCCGACAGAATTTAAATTACCAGAAACGCCGGAGCTCACCGAGTAGTCTGGGAGTGTAGCATCAACCTTAGTTTGCGCGGAGAGAGCAGATCCTGCGAAAACGAGCAGAGATAATGACAATAATGAGTGTTTCATAAGGAGTTGAACTATACCACTACTGTGTTACGAACTGGTGACGACCATGCACCACTTGGGGTTAATTTTAACCCTTAAAGACCCTTAAAATACTCCTTTAAGTAATCCGAAGAGCGCATTTCGGCAGTATCGAGGGGCAACCCAGGATTTACCTGAGGCTGATTGCACCCTGTTTCCGACAACCACGCATTTCGAAGCACCACCATACTTTTATAAAGAGGCCTGTTTTTGGTCGTATCAGAAATTAAGGGTGTATCTTTTACCCACCTCATGTTGGCCGCCAATCCATCCCAAACAGCACGGGCAATCAGACTGTGCCCTTTTTCCGTCGGGTGTACTCCGTCGTTGGCATAAATAAATTTAGGATCCGCACGTTTAGCATTATTATATTCCAACGATAAACGCGAATGCACATCAACCACCTGCCAACCTGCTTTACGTTGGGCAACCATCCATGCGGAGTATGTCAGCAAAACTTTCTCATACTCTTCTACCTTGGGTGATTTATCAGGAGCATAAAGTGACGGAGTTAGTAAAACGATTTTTGCGCCCGACTTAATAGACTCCTCTCTTAAATTTGTAATCCCCTCTTGGAACGCTTTGAATCGTTTCTCGTCTAAAGGTAAATAAATACCGTCATTCATTCCATACTGCGCAATCACGAGCGTGGGCTTATACTGACTCAAAACACGACCTAACCTGTTCTTCAAATTCGGCCGTAAAAAACTACCGCCTGCATGACCCGGCTCAGAGAGTCCCGAAACGGTTTCACTCGGGAGTGCCATGTTCACAATACTCACTCGGGCGTACCCATTTTGTGCACGAATGGCCGACTCCACTTCTACCACCCATCCACCATTATAAGTATTATCATCTCCTAAAAATAATAGGCGTGGCTCGGAACTATCCGCATAAAGGGCCGGATGCATCCAAATCAGACAGATAAAAAGTAACCATGGCATGAACATCACCATGAACGTTTACAAGCGGGAGAGAAAGTGATTTAAATAAAAGTTATTAACGACCAGCCTAAGTCATTAAATACTTTCTGGCTGATTTGCGGTTTTTCCTTAAAAAGCTAATTAAATAAGACTTTGAGTTCACCCATCCACATCAAGGGCGCCCGCACCCATAACCTCAAAAATGTCGAACTCATCATCCCACGGCATCAATTGACGGTGATTACGGGCGTAAGTGGATCGGGCAAATCATCCCTGGCGTTCGATACCTTACATGCCGAGGGCTCTCGCCAATACTTGGAATCCCTTTCAGCGAAAGCACGCGGCCTGCTCGAATCTGTCAATCGACCTGACATCGATTTTATTAAAGGCCTCTCCCCTGTCATCGCCATCGCCCAACGTACGCAGGGTAATACCAATCCGCGTTCCACCATCGCGACCCTCACCGAAATCGCCGATCACGCTCGGCCTCTTTGGATTTTAGGCGGTCAGCGCTTCTGCTTAAAAGATGGTGCAGCGATTAAACAGCGTTCACTCGATGATACCCTCCGTAGTTTAGAAAAAATTTCCGCCGGCACCAAAGTCATCATTGTCGCACCAGTTAATCATGATCGACCCTCCGTGCTGCTTGAAAATTGCGCCGATCTTAGTCGTCGTGGTTTCACTCGTGTCCGTATCAACAAGCAAATTCTAACCACCGACGAAGCTGAAGGCGTTCTCAAAGGTCGCGAAAATTTAACACTCGAAGTCGTAGTCGATCGTCTCGTGACGGGCACGGATCAACGCAGTCGCCTCGCCGATTCACTCGAACTAGCCTTCCGTGAGGGACGTCAGAGAGCTGTCGTTTTAGCCGAATCCGCCGATCAAACTTGGAAAGAATATCCCGTTTCTCTAAACTTATCCTGTGAGAAATGCGGAGAGGTTTACGAACCGCTAGAGCCTAGAACCCTTTCCCATAATCATCCCTCGGGCGCCTGTCCTGATTGTGGCGGATTGGGTCGACAACTTAAATTCCAAGAAGCCCTGTCTATTCCGAACGAAAAACTTTCCATCGATGACGGTGCCGTAAAACCCTGGAAATGTGCCACCCGAAAAACCCTGATTCGTCGTAATGCGATTACACGAGCACTGGCCGAACAGTTACCGTTCGACCTCAAAAAACCATGGTCCGAACTTTCTCCTGAAATAAAAAAGATATTATTACACGGAGACCCTCAAAGAATTTTCCTACTCCCACCGAAAAAAGGGCGCAAACTGGTTGAGTCAAAGTGGGAAGGGATGTTTGCAGAGTTAGCCGAAGCTTTTCGCACGACTACGGGCGAATCTCTTCGTCAAAGGCTCTTACAATTCCAATCGGGATCGACTTGCACCACTTGCCACGGACAGCGTCTCAACCCTGCCGCCCTTTCACTTAAACTTTCAGGAAAAAACATCGCCGACTTTTTAGCGCTCACCATTCCTGAAGCTCTAGGTTTCACACAAAAACTTTCTGAATTAGATTCCGTTAAAAGTCTGGAAGAAGCCCGACGCGGACTCGAACAAAGGCTTACCTTCCTGAATGATGCAGGCCTAACTTACCTCACGCTTAATCGAGAAATTAATTCCCTCTCCGGTGGCGAAGGTCAACGGGTTCGTCTCGCCACCCAACTCGGACTCGGACTTGTAGGCGTTACGTATGTATTAGATGAGCCGAGCATTGGACTTCACCCAGCGGATCACAGCCGATTGATTAAATCACTCCACGGATTGCGTGACCTCGAAAATACCTTGGTCGTCGTAGAACATGACCGCGATATGATGCTGGCCGCAGATCACTTAGTAGAAATGGGGCCTGGAGCAGGGATTGACGGGGGTAAAGTCATCTTTGAAGGTACGCCCGATCAATGTAAAAAACATGCTACCTCCCGGACTGGGGCCTACTTGTCCGGGCGGGCCAACTTAGAAAATATTATTAAACGTAAGGCGATTGGCCAGGAGTTCATCACAGTAAAAAATGCTAAAGAAAATAATTTGAAAAATCTGACCGTAAAATTCCCGATTGGAAATATTACGTCTGTCTGTGGTGTTTCCGGCTCAGGAAAGAGTACACTCGCTATCGATATTTTATCCGCTGTCGCCGCACGTAAAATTAATGGCGCGAAACTTATCCCCGGTGTTCACGGAGGAATTGAAGGACTCGAAAAAATCAATGCATTCACCGCAGTCGACCAAGAACCCATCGGACGCAGCCCAAGATCGAATCCCGCAACCTTCACAGGCATTATGGATTTAATGCGCGAACTTTGGTCATCACTCCCGCTGGCGAAAGTGCGTGGTTACAATGCGGGGCGTTTCAGTTTTAATGTTCGCGGTGGACGTTGTGAAACGTGTACCGGCGAAGGTTTTGTCGCACTCGATATGCAATTCCTCGGCGAAACGTTCGTGGAATGTCCCAGTTGTGCGGGACGCCGATTCAATCGCGAAACGCTCGAAGTTCGCTTCAAAGGATTAAATATATCCGACGCCTTAAAGCTCTCGGTTAAAGAAGCCGTGGAAGTCTTCAAAGCCCAGCCCCGCTTGGCTGAAAAGCTACGCACCCTCGAAGAAGTGGGTCTGGGTTATTTAAAATTAGGGCAAGCCGCCAACACGCTCTCGGGCGGCGAAGCTCAACGTCTAAAGTTGGCCTCTGAATTATCCCGACGCGATCACTCGGGCCGTCTCTACGTACTCGATGAGCCGACAACGGGACTCCATTGGGATGACATCGCCAAACTCTTAAAACTTTTAGGACGACTACGCGATGCGGGCGCCACACTCATCGTCATCGAACACCAATCAGATGTCATTTTATCGGCTGATTGGGCGATTGAGCTGGGGCCCAAGGGAGGCAAAGAAGGCGGACAAATTATTTTTGAAGGTCTACCTGAGAATCTTAAAAAGACGAAAAATTCACCGACCGGTCAGGCTTTAAAAAATTAAAATCCTTTTTGGATGATTTTTCCGACGAGATTGATTCGCGAAATCTCTTCATCCGAAAACTCGTAAGGCTGCATTTTTCCGATCCCTAAAACACCGACGACTTTATTTTCGTCGTTGATTAAAGGAATAGCTAAAGCGCCTTGAACATTAGTTTGTTTAGCTGCTGGTTTAGCCACACCCGTTGCATCGATTTGCAAATTACACAGTTGCACCGCTTCACGTCTCTCCGCGGCACAACCCGCAATCCCCTTTCCAAAAGGAATCGACTGAATCTTATCCAAGACAAAGGGCGGAATGCCTTGGTGAGCAGTCAAAACGAGCATCCCAGTCTGAGCATCAGTGCGGTGAATGGTTCCAGTGACGCAGTCAAATTCCTCTAAAACATGAGCTAATATCATCGTCCAGTCGACGGGTGACTTAATCAGATCATTCCATTTTTCGGACGGCTCGCTCATTTATAAATTATTTTTAGATAAATATTCTTTTAACCAAATCAGTCCAGAAGACTCGTCGGTAAATACTCCATCCATTTGTGCTTCGTTCGCATCATTCAGAATTTTCGTGAACAGACCTGAGGGCTTGTAGCCCAAGGCAATCAAGTGACGTCCCATCAAGATCGCTTTAGGAGCCGATGCTTCAACATGCAGTGCCTGGGAGCGCTCGAGCAACCATGTACCTTGTGGAGAAGGTACACCGCGAGAAGCTGGACCACGACCCTGACGATCGGCTGAGTCGATGCGTATTAATCGATCAATGCGATTCACTTTTTTGGCTAAGCGACGGACCGAGGCATCGCCAGATTTAGTTTTCCATAGCTCGAACGGTTGACCGTGCCAGCGTACCAAAGGTAAAATCGATTCGATTAATTTAGTTTCGCGCGTCATTTGCTCCAGAAACTTTAGTGCCAAAGGTTCACTTTCAGCTTCATGACCATAGGCATGAATACGTCCATCGGCTTCAACCTTGGTCGTCACTGCCTTACCTAAATCATGAAGTAATACGGCCAATCCAACGATGAGGTCTTCATCGCGATCATTGAGTCTCTCAGCTGCAAACACATCGATACACTCGAGCGTATGCACCCAGACATCTCCCTCGGGATGCCATTGCGCGTCCTGCGGCACATCAATCATAGCATGCAACTCAGGAAAGAACTTAGTCCACCCACATTCGCGTAAGAAATTTAGTCCCATTGACGGTTTCACTCCGCGAAGAATTAATTTAGTCCATTCTTCAAATAATCTCTCGGGTGGAAGATCATAAGGATTAAGTGAGGCACAAAGTTTCACCGTTTCTGGCGCGACGGTGAATTGTAAACGCGCGGCAAACTGCATTGCACGAAGTACACGCAAAGGATCTTCGCTAAATTTTAGAGAAACGTGACGTAGCACTTTTGCTTTGATGTCAGCTAGGCCATTGTACGGATCAACAATTTCACCTGTGGCTGGATTCCAGGAAATGGCGTTGATGGTGAAGTCGCGACGTTCCGCGGCGTCTTTCGGCGTCATCGTGGGATCCGCCTGCACTTCAAAATCTTGGTGGCGTGCCCCCGTGCGGTTTTCACGACGAGGTACCGAGACATCAATCGGCATATCTTTTAGTTTAGTAACACCGAAAGCCGCACCTACATTGATGATTCCAAATCTTTTGCGCAGGGCATTTTCGATTTCGCGCGTGCCGATGCCGAAGACTTCGATATCTAAATCTTTTATCGGTAGGCCCAGTAGAGCATCGCGCACACAACCACCGACAATAAATGGCGTACCGCCAGCCTTCCGCAAAAGTTCTAAGACTTCGACGGTGTCGGCATGTTCGCCCGTGAAGGCGATGAGATTCGGTCTGACGTCAGGCACAGTGATATGTTTAAACCTCCCACCTAAATGTGGCGAGTGGTTTTAGTAATTAAAGATTTGTAGTATAGCCCTGCTTAATGAGCCAAACTTTCGCAGTTTCGCGTCGATCACCCTGCAGCACAATTTCACGGGCTTCTAAAGCACCTCCCGTGCCTAGAGCCTTTTTTAATTCTTTCAGTAAAGCATCACGAACGCGCATTTCTTGAGATTCGATCCAGAGACCTTTAATAATAGTAACCTCTTTTCCGCCACGGCCTGCTCGCTCATACTGTAAAATAAGTTTTCCGCGTTTAGGTTTCGCAGGCTCAGCTGGGGCAACGGGTTTTGCAGGTGGCCCTGGGGGCAGACCTTCCGAGGGCAAAGAATCAAATGGGTTGTCGCTCATGAGCCGCGTCCGCAGGTACCCGCGCCAGGTTTACCACCTTGGAGATAAATAAGTGCTTTTTCGTAGGATCGACGGCGCAGATAATGGTCCAGGTCGGCCGGCAGACCCGAGTCAGGCGAACTAATTTCAGCGTCTAATAGCTTAAGAGCCTGTAAAATATCGTCTTTAACGGCCTTGGCGGAGGTTAAAGATTCGAGAGCTAAAATGATACGCTTTGTGCGTTCTGGGTCCATTATTTGGAGGTTAGCAGTTAATTTAGGATGGGGCAAGCCTAGCAGGTAGTTTTCATTGTGGACAAAAGGCGGGGGATTTCCCTATACCAAACCTTCCTCTGGATGGATAGCTCAGTTGGTTAGAGCGCCTGCTTTACACGCAGGATGTCGTGGGTTCGAGTCCCTCTCCGTCCACCATTTTAAAACACACCTATGTCAGACGCCAAGAAGAAGCACACCCTCTCCGCCCTCGTTGAAAACAAGTTCGGTGTCTTGGCTCGCGTCGCTGGGATGCTCTCCGGTCGCGGCTTCAATATCGAAACCTTAAACGTCGGTCCTACTCACGACCCTGCTTACTCACGCATCACCGCTGTAGTTGTTGCTGATGATGCCGCTTTGGATCGTTGTGTTAAGGCTCTCGATAAACTGATTAACGTTATCTCGGTTATTGATTTTTCTCGCGAAGATGTCGACCACGTCGCCCGTGAACTCATTTTGTGCAAAGTAAAGTGTGATAAAAAAACACGCACCGAAATTTTAGAAATCGCCGGCTTATTCCGTGCTAAAGTAGTCGATGTTTCACACGACTCTCTGGTGATTGAATTCACCGGCAACGTGACGAAAATCAGTGCTTTCCTTGATTTAATTCAACCTTTCGGAATTTTAGAAACCGCTCGCACAGGTGCTGTTGCCCTCTCGCGTGGTTCTAAAAAGAAGGTTTCTTAATTTTTCTATCCCTACCATGCCTGCAAAAGTGTACACCGATAAGGACGCCGACCTTGGTTTCCTAAAAAACAAAACCCTCGCCGTTCTTGGCTTTGGCTCACAAGGCCACTCCCATGCGATGAATCTTCGCGATAGCGGACTCAACGTGATTGTCGGTCTCTATAAGGGATCTAAATCCGCTGCCGCTGCGAAGAAAAAAGGCTTCAAAGTCTATGAGACTGCTGAAGCTGTTCGTCGCGCTGACGTCATGCTCGTCGGTATTCCTGACATGAAGCAGGCGTCCGTCTGGGAAAAAGACATCGCTCCTAATTTAGGTAAAGGCGGTAAGACCGTTCTCTTCATCCACGGTCTCTCCATTCACTACAAACTCATCAAGCCTGCGAAGAATGTAGATATCGCGATGGTCGCGCCGAAAGGTCCTGGCCACGTGGTTCGCGCTCAATACGTCGAAGGTAAAGGCGTTCCTGCCCTCATCGCAGTTGAACAAGATATTTCCGGCAAAGCTACCAAGACTGCGCTCGCTTGGGCTAAAGGTATTGGTTCAACCCGTGCTGGTGTTATCAAAACTTCCTTTAAAGAAGAAACCGAAACCGACTTGTTCGGCGAACAAGCCGTTCTTTGCGGCGGTGCTTCTGAACTCGTTAAAGTGGGCTACGAAACTCTGGTCAAAGCAGGTTACCAACCTGAGATGGCTTACTTCGAGTGCTTACACGAATTAAAACTCATCGTCGACCTCATGGTTGAATCCGGCATTTCAGGTATGCGCTTCTCAATCTCCGAAACCGCTAAGTATGGTGACATCACCCGCGGACCTCGCGTGATTAACAGCGGATCCCGTAAGGCGATGGAACAAATTCTTAAAGAAATCCAAGATGGTACTTTCACCAAGCAGTGGGTGAACGAATACAAGGGTGGCTTAAAGAATTACAATAAGCTCCTTAAGCAGGGCGAAAATCACCCGATTGAGAAGACCGGCCAACGTCTCCGTGCGCTCATGCCTTGGGTACAAAAGCGCAACATCAAGGGCGCTCAAGCCGAGTATACGACCAAATAATATTGATTTTATTACCTCTAAAGGGCCGACGATGTCGGCCCTTTTTATTTTGTAGTTTTACAATGGCCGAAAAATGGTAGTTCTTAGTGCACCCCACTATGAGCTCCGATCCTATACACTCGGATGGCTTTTTGGCTCGTTTGATGCGAGACCAATTAAAGCTGTCGATTACCTGTGCCCTGTTTTTCGTCACCGCGTTAATCGCCCTTCCCCTCCTAAATTATTTTCAACCTGAGTGGATGGCGCAACGTGTGGCCGGATTCACACTCACTTGGCTTATCCTCGGAGTACTCTTCTTTCCCTTCGTTTGGATCATCTCTTTCTGCTTCATCAAAAAATCAATCGCTTTAGAAAATGCTGAAGCCGCGGCTGCTCAGGACAGCCAAAATAAATAAGTTATGATTCTCGCTGAAGTTTCACAGGTAGATCCCTGGATTGCCATCTGCTCACTCATCACCGTTGCCATCACGGTCGGCATGGGTTTTTGGTCCGCCGGTAAATCCAAGAATGCGGGCGACTTCTTTGTTGCTGGTCGCTCCGTCTCGGTCGGTTGGAATGCCTCAGCGATCTCGGGCGAATACCTTTCCGCTGCTTCCTTCATGGGCGTAGCGGGCATGGTCATGGCCACGGGCTATGACGCTTTGTGGTATCCTGTTTGTTATGCCTGCGGTTACTTATTTTTATTATTATTTATCGCGGGTCCGCTTCGTCGCTTCGGTGCTTACACGATTCCTGATTTTGCAGAGGGTCGTTACGACTCACCCGTCTTCCGTAAAATCGCGGTCTGTTTCGTTCTTTTCATTGGCTTCTTCTACACGATGCCACAGATGAAGGGCGCGGGTACGACTCTCGCTTATATTTTCCCCGGTCTTCCTTACTGGGTCGGCGTGGCGGTTGTAGGAGCTGTCATCACGCTCAACGTTTCTCTCGGTGGCATGAAAGGAATTACTTTAGTCCAAGCCTTCCAATATTGGCTTAAAGTTTTCGCCATCACTCTGCCGATATTTATTTTAGCATCGATTGTGGGTCACTACGAACAACACCTTGATGCTAATAAAACTGCATTTGAAACGGCTGCACCCAATGCATCGCAAGTAGAACGAAAAGTTTTACCAGCAAAGGCACCGAAAGACGAACAATGGATTGCGCCGTTTGGTAAGCTAACCACTAAGGCTGTCGATGCATCCATTGCAGCGGCTCCGACTCCTGAAGCGAAAGCCACCATCGAAGCTAACAAGAAGCCCTACTCTCTTCTCTATACTTATTCGTTAATCATTGCTTTGGTATGTGGCACAGCAGGTCTGCCTCACATCTTAGTACGCTTCTATACTAATCCCGATGGCGTAGCGGCTAAACGCACCACCATGTGGGTCATGATTCTGATCGGCGTATTCTACGTTTTCCCTCCTATTTACGGGGTGATTGGACGTTCACTGACGCCTGAACTTTACGATGCTGTCGGGGCCAAAGGTACGGACAAAGTGGTTCTCGAATTACCTACGCTGCTTGCCGGAAAAAATCATGCACTGCTCGGATCGATTCTTTCAGGCATCACCTGTGCCGGAGCCTTCGCCGCATTCATGTCTACTTTCTCTGGACTACTCGTGTCGATGACGAGTGCACTCGCGCACGATGTTTATGGTCGAATGCTGAAGCCCGACTCCACACCCGAGCAACGTCTCACCGCTTTTAAATGGGCCGCCGTTATTATCGGTGCCGTAGCCATCGGACTGGGTACACAAGTCGAAGCGCTCGAAATTAATTTCATGGTTGGGCAAGCGTTCGCCATCGCCGCCGCCAGTTACTTCCCACTTTTATTCATGAGTGTGTGGTGGCGTGGTATGACCATGAAGGGCGCAGCCACTGGAATGTTAGTCGGCGGACTCTCTGCCCTCGTTGCAATTTCGCTGACTTCAATTTCTGATGTCGCCAATGCAGCTGCCAAGAAATTACCTGAAGCAGAACGTGCGGCCTATTGGGCCGATCATTTAATTTCCAAGTCCATCGCCGATTATTGGGTCACTCATCCCCTCGCCCGTATTCTCTGCGAGCAACCCGCCATCTGGGCCGTACCTCTTTCGATTACACTGATGATTATAGTTTCGAAATTAACGGCTCATCAGATTCCCGGCGACATTCGGATGAAAATGCTTGTTCTACATGCCCCTGAAGCTCTGGGACTGAAACAAGAATACATTAAAGAACAAGAAGGCCTGGGCCATTAATTAGGGAAGTAAAGACGTTTAAGCACCCTAAAATCGTCGGGAACTGAAGTTGAAACTTGGAAGTCTCAACCGGAGGGGCTTGGATAGTTGTGTGGACAAACAAACCGAAGAAGAAATTCCTGGCCATCGCCTGATCCAATCGTTCGCGATCTTCATGGCTGCGGTCGCTTTAGTCTCATCTGCTATGATGACTTATAAAGGTGGTCGTGTTTATCTGGGAGTAGAAAGTGACCCCTTCGGTCGCGATTTAATCGTCGGTACCTGGATTGGCATTCCTACCGCACTCGCGGGCGCCATCTGTGCGTACATTGCACTATACGGACGCAGCTGGGATTTTTTCCGAGTAACGAGTATTATTTTAATAGCATCCAATTTACTTGTGCCTCTGAGTTGGATTGTAATGACATTAACTAAAACTGCTTAATCGAGAATGCCCTCGCCTCTTATCATTGTCACTCGAGGTAGTCCACTGGCCCTACAACAAGCCAAGGATGCGGCACAACATTTAGAAAAGTCATTGCAGGTAAAAACAGAAATCAAAATTCTCACCACTACCGGCGATCAACAAGCAGCCTGGTCACTAGAAAAACAAGGAGGCAAAGGCCTCTTTACTGCTGAACTAGAACAAGCCTTACAAAAAGGTGAAGCCGATGTTGCGATTCATAGTGCCAAGGACTTACCCACCGAGATGCCGGCGGGGTTGACGATTGCATCCTGCTTACCTCGTCGCGATCCACGCGATGTTCTCGTTCGCCAAACACACATTCAATCACCGCAAAAAATTGCGACAGGTAGCCCACGCCGTCGCGCCCAAGGCGCCCATATTTTCCCACACGCGACTTGGACAGAATTACGCGGCAATGTAGACACACGACTTAAGAAAATCGTTCAAGGTGAAGCTGAGGCTACTTACTTGGCCGCCGCCGGACTGAGTCGCTTGGGTATAGAAAAATGGGATGGTTTAATTTTCGAACCCGTAGACATCATGAAAATGGTGCCAGCAGCCGGACAAGGTGCAGTGGCGATTCAATGCCGTATCACCGATGCCGCTCGCTACCAAAACGTGGGCTGCGCTTCCACAAGTTTTTCCGTAGCAATCGAGCGACTCTTTCTCAGCAAACTCGGAGAAGGCTGTCACACCGCCTTTGCTTGTTATCATCATGCCGATAAAATTTACCTCTTTAGAACTGATTTTGGGTATCGAGCCTATCCTTTCATTGCATCGGATTTGACGATGGCATCATCACAAGCAGATTTAATCTTAGCTCAATTACTGAACCGTTAATCATGTCCAAACTCCCTTTAAGAGATCGTCATATCGTTCTGACACGACCAGAAGGACGTGGTGCTGACTGGAAAGAATTGCTCATGGAGTCAGGTGCTTCCGTGGCCGAACTTCCCTTAATTGAAATTTCCTTTGAGCCCGATGCGATGGTTTTAACTGAAGTTTTAGATGGCATGGGCGAATATGATTGGATTGTTTTTACCAGTCCCAACGGCGTGCGCGGATTTTTCAATCGCTTCTTCGAACGCTTCGCTGACATCCGCTCGGTCGGTGGAGTAAAAATTGCCTGCGTCGGACCCGCTACGGAAAAAGCGGTGCGGGCTTTGCATTTAGAGCCCGACATTACCTCAGCACAGGCAGATGCACTTTCATTGGGTCGGAAGATGATGGATTCGCATGATATGGAAAATCAGAAAATTTTGATGGCGACAGGAAATCTAAGTTCACCCGAACTCGCTTCCCTCCTGCTCGATCAGGCGATGGCGATTGTCGATGTACTCAAAGTGTATGCGACCGAAGAAAGGCCGGTTACTGAGTCGCCTGAAGCCGCAGAGTTTCGTCGCCGCGGCGCCGACATCATTGTTTTTGCGAGTCCCTCGGCGGTTGAGTCCTTTATTCACCAGGCGGCCTCACTGCGTCCGGAATCCGGTGCGAAACAACCCAAAGCCGTTGCCATCGGGCCCACGACAGCCGATGCGATGAAGCGTTCAGGTATCCCTCTGGCCGCTGTTGCCAGTGCACCTACCGCCAAAGCGATTCGTGATGCCATCATTTCCGCACTTCAAGAATGATTGGTTCTCATAAAATAAAAGTTTGTGGTATCATGCATGCTGCGGATGTTGCTGCCGTGAATCATTTTGGGGCAGACTATCTTGGCGTCAATTGTTGGGCGGGGTCACCGCGCTTTGTTCATCCAGTTTTACGTAAAAATCTTTTGCGCGAAATAAAACTCGAACAACGCATCGCGGTTACGGTTAATCCCACCTTGAGTGATACGCAGCAACTCATCGATGAAGGTTTCGCCGCAGTACAAATTCACTTTGACCCTAGCACTAAAGCTTGCGATGTGCAGGCAATCTCAAAAAAAATCGGCAAAGAGAATATTTGGTTAGCTCCGAAAGTTCCTCATGGCATAGATTGGCCCGAAGAAATTATTTTTTTAGCAAATACTTTTCTACACGATGCACACGCCGCGGATGCGTTTGGTGGCACGGGAAAACAATCTGATTGGGAACGCTTTAAAAAACTTAAAAACCTACACCAGAATAAGATCTGGGTATTGGCTGGGGGACTTGGACCTAAGAATATTCTCGAGGCTTTGCAGTCGAATGCTGACATTTTTGACCTAAATAGTGGGGTTGAAATCAGTCCTGGGTTAAAATCTGCTGAAAAATTAGCCGAAATTCGTTCGCTCTTGCTCAATAATAAGCAATCATAGTCAGTAAATCCCCATGGGCTGACTTGGCACAGCGTGTGCATAAGTGTACTTGCTCAACCGAAAACCAAACTTAACCTAAAACACACAAAACTATGAAGCTCGTCACCGCTATTATCAAACCCTTCAAACTCGAAGAAGTGAAGGACGCTCTCGCCGAAATCGGTATCGAGGGTATGACCGTTACCGAAGTCAAAGGTTTCGGCCGTCAAAAAGGACACACGGAAATCTACCGTGGTTCTGAGTACACGGTTGATTTCTTACCTAAGGTAAAGATCGAAGCTGCCGTCTCCGACGAACAAGTCGAGAAAGCAGTAGCCACTATTTCCAAAGCCGCTCACACCGGTAAGATTGGTGACGGTAAGATTTTTATCACCGCCCTCTCTGATGTTATCCGCATCCGTACGGGCGAGCGTGGTAATTCAGCAATCTAAGCGACTGCAACATTACCTCGAAAAGGGCGACTTAGGTCGCCCTTTTTTGTTTCTGTATCAAATCAACATGAGCTATGCCTTGCGCTGGTAAGCCGTCCCAGACTAAATAGATTTCATGTCCACCTCTGCATTTAAGCAGCGAATAATCCTCTTGGTCGCTCTTTGCCTTGGCCTTGTCGGATGTGGACCCAAGGAAACAACTGTCGTTCAAAAAGCCCGCGAAGGAATTTTAGTGATTAACAATTCCGCCGAGCCCTCCGCACTCGATCCGCAGGAAATCACGGGCATGCTGGAGTCGCGTATCGCCTACGCTATTTTCGAAGGATTAGTTAACTTTGACCCGAAAGATTCGCACACCATTCCCGGCGTAGCCGAAAGTTGGTCTTGCTCGGACGATGGTAAGGTTTGGACATTCAAATTGAGAAACAATGCGCGCTGGTCCAACGGCGACCCAGTGGTAGCAGCTGATTTTCTTTTTAGCTTTCAACGCATTCTGATGCCGACCTTTGGAGCAGAATATGCCTCCATGCTTCACTGCGTTAAGGGCGCCAAAGATTATACGAATGGAAAAATTCAGGATTTCAAAGAGGTCGGCTTCAAATCACCCGACCCTCATACGCTCATTGTTGAATTAGAAAATCCAGTTCCCTACTTCCTGCAACTAGTCTGTCACAATAGCTGGCTACCCGTTCATCCTCCCACGATTTTAAAATTTGGAAAGATTGACGAGATGCACACGCCGTGGACTAGGCCCGGGAGCCTCGTCGGCAACGGCGCCTTCACTTTAGATAGTTGGGAGGTCGCCCGCCAAATCGTGGTTAAGAAAAACCCCTACTATTGGGACGCAAACCAGGTATCTCTGAACGCGGTCGAGTTCAAAGCCATCTCCGATTTATTCGCCGAAGAGCGAGCCTACCAAGGGGGCGAACTACATATCACTGGTTCCGTTCCACCTTATAAAATCGTTCAACTGGTCGCCGATAAAGCACCGCATTTACGCCTCGATGCGTTTCTCTCGGTTTCATTCATCCGGATCAACACCGTGGTAAAAAATAATGATGCCGTGCAAAAAGCACTTTCCGACAAGCGAGTGCGACGTGCACTTGGCATGGTTATCAATCGCCAACAAATTGCGGATCGAGTTTTAAGATCAGGCGAATCACCCGCTTACTACTACACACCAACTGGGACGGGCGGTTTCACTTCACCCGCTCAATGGAAAGAAGACATTGAGGGAGCCAAAAAACTCATGGCCGAAGCGGGTTATCCGAATGGTAAAAATTTCCCAAAATTAGAATATCTATTTAACACATCCGAAACCTCCCTGCTAGCCGCACAAGCCTATCAGGAAATGTGGCGGCAAAATTTGGGTATCGAAGTGGAATTAAAAAATTTGGACTGGAAAGTTTATCTCAGTGCACTGCATTCGGGCGATTATCAACTCGCTCGCTCGGCTTGGAGTGGGGATTACAACGATCCCAATACATTCCTCGAAATGTTTATCTCGGGTAATGAATTAAATCAGACTGGCTGGAGTGATGCTATTTATGATGACTTAATTAAGTCTGCGGCGGTGGAACAAAGTCCAGCCAAACGCCTTGAATTATTAAGTAAAGCAGAAGCACGTTTAATTGAATGTGCTCCCGTGATTCCAGTAGCTTTTAATAAAAATAAGTTTTTGATTCGACCCGAAGTTCAAGGCTGGTACCCCACTCTACTCGGCGAACATCCCCTTAAATGGGTCAAACTGGTCCCTCTCGAAAAATGAAATTGATTAGAAAATTTATCGGCGGACAAGAAAAGCCTCCCGCTAGGTCTGACCTCAAAAAAATATTTATAAGTGCCGTAGCGGTGGGTCTGGTGATTGCTGGCTTAACTTATATGGATCGTGAAATTGGAACCTTGGTCTTACTCGGAACTTTTGGTGCCACTACTTTTATTGTTTTCACTTATCCCGATTCCCCTTTTGCCCAACCCCGCAATGTCCTCGGTGCTCATATCATTGGAGCAACCATGGGGTTATTATGTTTAAAATTTATTGGGCCGCAGTGGTGGAGTCTTGGCATCGCCGTAGGATTAACCGTGCTGTTCATGAAGTTGCTTCGAATTGTCCATCCACCTGCCACCTCTAATTCAATTGTCGTATTTCTAACCAATCCTACTTGGTTTTTTCTTATCTGCCCCACGACTGCTGGCGCCCTCATCATACTATTTTTTGCCCTGTTTTATCACAATATGACTCGTGAAAGTAACTGGCCTAACTATTGGTAAATTTTATGAATCCTGAAAAAAACCTGCAAGAACTCGGACTAACCCTACCTCAGCCACCTGCCGCCGCGGGTGCTTACGTTCCCGCAGTACGTACGGGCAACTTGCTTTATTTAGCTGGAACTTTACCGATGCGTGACGGAAAAATCGTGTACAGCGGTAAAGTCGGTCAGGAAATCAATTTAGTGCAAGCGGCTGAAGCGGCTCAGCTTTGCACCCTGAATGCCCTGGCTAATGCCAAAGCAGCCCTAGGATCGCTCGACGCGGTTGTCCGCGTTGTCATGGTCAACGGCTTCGTCAATGGCATCGATGGCTTTAGCGACAGCCCCAAGGTGCTTAACGGTGCCTCGGAGTTTTTATTAAAAGTATTTGGCGACGCTGGTAAACATGCACGGGCGGCGGTTTCGGTCAACGGACTGCCCCTGGGCGCAGCCGTCGAAGTACAAATTATTTTGGAAGTCCGTTAAACTAAAAATCGCTTAACGTAATACTCGTTAAATCAATTTGGAATGCCTTCTTACCAGGAGGGCTTCCACAATTACCGATTTGCCCAATCGCTTGTTTAACCAGCGTAGCGATTTGTGAATTTTTTGGCTTTGTAACCCAACTCGAGAAATTTACATTACCAGCGGCGTCGACTCTCAAAACAACGCCGCAATTTCCGGAGCCTAGATCGACCTCGGTGGAAGCAAGACTGGTCAGAGCTGATTGAAAGCGCGCCTTCACCTCACCTGCATAAACCTGTAATTCACTCGCACTGCCCCCCTCGCCGCCATTGTCGCCCTTACCATAGTTCCTTCCGGCCTTAACCGAGACTCCACTAATTCCGGCAACCTTCGACGAGGTCCCTTTTCCGCCTTTGGTATTATTAAATTCACTCAACGTTGTTTTCGAAGTACTTTTACTGGCCGTATTTTTTGAATTCTGCGAACGACTCGATTCACTTTTGGTGGCAGACTCTTCGGTATTTTTTTCGAAATCAAATTTTTTGAATTTTATAATCGAAATTCCTTTTTTCGTTCCTGTTTCC
>JBAXIK010000016.1:0-23012 GCA_037138415.1 Opitutia bacterium
GTTCGGCGGGACGGAGGGGTAATGATTCTGGTGATCTTTATATTGTTATCACTGTTCTCGATCATGAATTATTCGAACGCGATGGGGATGATTTAGCCTGTGCCGTTCCAGTTAAATTTTCGATCGCAGCTTTAGGAGGATCTATCGATGTCCCTAAGTTGAAAGGTAAGACCATTTTAAAAATCCCTGCTGGTACTCAGGGTGGAACAACTTTCCGTTTAAAAGGCGAGGGTATGCCGAATTTACGTGGTAGCGGTGCAGGTGATTTATTAGTTCGCGTCGATATTGATGTCCCTAAGAAGATGACCGATGCCCAACGTGCAGCGTTAAAGGTCTATTCTGATGTTTGTGGTGACGTGGAAACACCCGTTTCGGATTCTTGGAAACAGAAATTCAAAAAGTTTTTTGGCTAACCCCTTGCAGGTCCCTAGTCCTTCACTAATCTTTTTTTAATGCCACGTCACTCAGGCCAAACCCAGCGACTGATTCGTCGTTTAGCTTGGGCTGAAATTGATAAACTCTGGCTCAAAAAAATCGCGCAAGAAGCCCGTGAAGAAGATATTGGTGGTTTAGGATTAGCTGAAAAAGTTTCCCGCCCCGGCGATCCAACCTCCGCTTTATTTTCAAGAACCGATCGTGCCGAGGCTGCTTTAGTCGCAAGACAGGAAATGACTCTCGCAGGTCTTGGCCTTATTCCAATTATCCTCGATGAGTATGGTTTGGGCTGGCGCGTGAATTTAAACTATCAAGATGGTGATACAGTATCTACGGGTGCAGTTATCGCTAAAATTGAAGGACCTATTCAGAATCTATTAATGGCCGAAAGAATCGTTTTAAACTTTCTCCAAAAACTTACGGGCGTTGCGACCTTAACCAAAATTTATTCCACGGCGGCGGGTTCTTCTCCAACAAAGATTTTAGATACACGTAAAACAACTCCTGGTTTTAGAGTTTTAGAAAAATACGCCGTCAGTCAGGGTGGTGGTTATAATCATCGCCTGGGCCTATATGATCGAGTGATGATTAAAGATAATCACTTGGCAGCGGGCGGCGCGACGAAAGCTGAGCGTTTAACGGAATGCGTTGTTCGTGCACGCGAAGCGCGCCCTGATTTGTTGGTCGAAGTTGAAGTAGATGCATTTGAACAAATCGAACCTGTTTTAGAGGCGGGTGCTGATATTATTTTATTGGATAATTTTTCACTTCCGCAGTTAGCCGAGGCCTTACCGCTGGTGCGCGGCCGGGCGTGGACGGAGGTCAGTGGCGGTGTTACGTTGAGCACACTCCCTGGTATCGCAGCACTGGCCCCTGATTTTATTTCTGTTGGTGCTTTAACCCATTCCGCAGTCTGGGCTGATATCGGCCTAGATTGGCTCTAATATGTCAGCCTTAGATAGTAGTATTATTTGTGCGTTTCTTGAGGCGAATGGTCAGCCCGTGAGCGGCGATCGTTTGGCGAAGGATTTAGGTATTTCACGCGTCGCCATTTGGGGCCGTTTAGAAAAACTACGCGCTGCTGGATTTATTTTCACGGCATCGCCTCGCAAAGGTTATATTCTAAAAGAAGTTCCACTGGCCCTACACCCCACGCTTCTCGATGCCCATTGTCGTCATCTAAAAGTTTCCTTACCCATCGAGTTTTTTGAGTCGGTGGACAGTACAAACTCCGAGGCCGAACGTCAGCTGGCTAACGGAAAAGAAGCCCCCTTTGTAGTTTTAGCGCAGTCACAAACCGCGGGGCGCGGACGACTTGGCAGAAAATGGCATAGCAGCGATAAGGGTAATATTTATTTATCATTAGCGCTCCGTCCGTTCATATTACCTGAACGATTGAAACCGTTTACGCTTTGGATGGGTTTGGCTATTTGTCGCCATATCGAAGATACTCTAGGAATAAAATTAGGGTTAAAATGGCCCAATGATATTTTGTCACCCGATGGGAAAAAAATTGCCGGTATTTTAACCGAAGCCCGTTTAGATGCCGATACCGTGCGTGATCTTATTTTTGGCTTAGGTCTAAATATCTCACCGCAGCAAGATTTCCCCGTCGAACTTAAGTCGATTGCTAGTTCACTCGCACTAGCTGCGGGTCAACATTTAGACGTTAATATTTTAACGGCCGGAATCATAAAAAATATTTTCAACAGTTGGGAGGAATTTAAAGAAGACCGCTGGGCACATTCATTTAAAGAATATTGGGCCAGATACGATATTTTGACGGGTAAAGTCGTCACCATACAATTGCGCGGCGAGCCAGTAACTGGAGTCGTTGACGGTATAGATGAGGAGGGCTCATTGAGAATTAAAACAGGCGATGGCAAAATCGTCTTAATTTCATCGGGCGAGGTGACTTTACGCTCCTAACGCGAACCACACTTGCGCTCAAAAAACAACTAACCCAAACTTTATTTGTGGCTACACTTTGTCTCGATATCGGAAATACCCATACGCATTGGGGTTTGGTCGACCAACATACGGTTTTGAAGCACGGCGAGTTTTCGACTCCTTTATTAAACTCTAGTGATATCGAAAAACTCATTTTAGCACATCAACCACAGGCCATTGCCCTGGCGAGCGTGGTGCCATTGGTTTCGAATCAGTTAAAAGACTTTCTAAAAAATACCGGTCTGCCCGTTGCACAACTTCAGTTCGATAATCTGATTGGTTTAGGTTTTGATTATCCAAATCCAGCTGAGGTTGGTCAGGATCGTTTGGCTGATTGTATTGGCGCACAGGTTATTAGTGGTGCACCCGCTGTGATTATCGGAATGGGTACGGCGACCACCGTTGATATTTTAAATACCAAAGGATACGCGGGGGGAATTATTGCTCCCGGTCTTGGCGTGATGACGCAGTATCTCCACGAGCGCACGGCCCTTTTACCGCAGCTTGACGCCCGAAATCTTTTAGGCGGCCCGACGATTGGTAAATCGACCATCGATGCGATGAAGTCAGGCTGTGCCCTCGGTTTTGCGGGCATGATTGGCGCACTGTTAGACGGCGTCGTTTTAGAAATGACAAAGTCTGGCTCGCCCGAGCCGAAGGTTATCGTCACGGGTGGCGCTGCTATTTATTTACCCAAGAGCTGGCAGGATCGCGTCCAACACGAGCCACACCTCACGCTTATCGGACTCGCTGAGTTTTATCGTCGCACGACTTTATGAACGAACAGGAATCCAAAGAAAAATTAAGAAGACTAGTGCCCTGGATAGTCGGCATTATTTTCTTCATGCTTGGGGTTAGTGTGGTATTAATTAAATCCGAACACCCCAGACTTTGGCCCTTGGTCGTCGGAGATCTACTATTTACCTTAGCCCTACTTTTCTTTCTTTGGCGTGCCCTAGGGCGCCGGCGTTAAGACTTGGTCATCTTAAGGATTTCTTTACGACGAGCTTTAATCTCGGCGCAGCCGGCTTTGGCTAATCTATCGGTAGAGAAATCTTCAACGGTGAGGCTGGCGACAGCGGTGGCGTAGATCATCCCTTGTTTAAGGGTGGCGAAGTCGGACATGCCGGTGGCGGCAATGTATCCCAGGAGTGCCCCTGCGAAGCTATCTCCAGCGCCCGTGGGGTCTCTTAATTCAGTAACCGGGTAAGCAGGGAGGGTGAAGAGGCCGTCTTCGTGGAAGAGCACTGCCCCGTGTTCACCTTTTTTGATAATAACCGTCCGGCAGCTATGGGCCCGGAGGTGGCGCCCCGCTAAAATAACATTGGTCTCGCCGGTCAGCTTAGCGGACTCCGTATCGTTAATGACTACTAAATCGGCCCGACGCATGACTTGAGATAAAAGTTCACGCTTAGTTTCGATCCAAATATCAATCGTATCTGCTAAAACAAATTTGGGAGAAGTTAGTTGATCAAGTACGGCTAATTGTAAATCCGGACGAATATTTCCCAGTAGTACATAAGGAGTTAATTTTTGTTCTGCCGTGAGTTGAGGATTAAAACGTTCAAAAACATTTAGCTGTAAGTCTTCGGTGTCTCGACGATTAAAGTTTTCGTGATAGCGACCTTTCCAAAAAAAGGTACGACCGGTTTCGTCAGTACGAAGACCCGATAAATCAATCCCACGCTTCGCAAGTTTTTTTCGATCGCGTTCATGGAAGTCGTGTCCGACGACACCCACAATATGTGGAGTGGTGAAGTAGCTGGCGGCAAGGCATGCGTAAGATGCACTTCCACCTAAGATTT
Source organism: Opitutia bacterium (assembly GCA_037138415.1). Taxonomy (GTDB): domain Bacteria; phylum Verrucomicrobiota; class Verrucomicrobiia; order Opitutales; family UBA953; genus UBA953. The sequence continues at coordinate 4,191 of JBAXIK010000016.1, forward strand.
TTTCTCCAAAGGAGTGCGGCGTGGTGATGCTATCGTAAGCGACTGACCCAACAACGAGAACGTTGTCGGGAGTAGGTCTATTTTTAATTTTAATTCTGCGAGGAGTGGTCATGAAAATAAATGGGGGCGAGCATCACGTAAGCGATAGAGTGCGAGAAGGGCGAGCGAGTGTACACGCGGATTATTTTTTGCTAAATCGAGTGCCTCCCTGGGGTTTACTAAGAGCACTTCAATCTCTTCGTGTTCGTCGAGATTTTGTGGTGATTCAATTTTTACGCCTTCAATTAAAACAAAGTGACACTGGTTTTTTTGGATGGCTGGATTAGGAGAACATGAGCCGAGTAGGGAGGCCTTGCCGCCTTTAAAACCAGTCTCTTCCTCGACTTCTCGAGTTGCAGCAATGAGGGGGTCTTCGCCGGGTTCAAGGAGTCCGCCCGGGGGTTCAATCGAAAGATCACGGAGACCGAAGCGGTATTGTTTAACCAGTACGATTTTTCCGTCGGTGGTAATCGGTAAACCCAAAACCCAGTCGTGAGAATGGATAACAAAGAAATCACCCTCCCGTTTATCGAGAGGGTGATGACAGTGTTCTTTAAAAACCCTGAAGACTTTGCAGTCAACGTGTAGTGCTTCGTGCCGGACTAGCCAGCGGGCGGGCACTGACATCGTTAATTACTTGGTCTTGATTTTTGAACCGACCTTCAAGTTGTTAGGATTGATTCCAGGATTCAAATCTTGAAGTGATTTTACAGAGGTTCCTAATTTCTTAGCGATAGTGCCGAGTAAATCACCTTTAGCGATGATGTACTCACCATTACCAGCAACAGCGGCTTTACCACCGGTGGTAGTAGCTTTAGCTTTTGCAGCACCGATTTTGTCGATTGCGGCTTTGATTTCATCGTTATTCTTTTGGATGTCGGATTTAACAGCAGCGAGTTCAGTGCTGATCGCGTTAACATCGGTAGTGTTTGCTTTAGCGGAGATTTGACCGCTCAGCTCTGAAACAGATGCTGAGGTGGTTGCGGCGTCAGCACTTGCTTTGTCGGCAGCGCTCTTTGCCTTGAGGGCGAGAACGAGACCGGCAGCGCCAAGGGCGAAGCCTACGATTCCCACAATAAGGGGAAGCTTTGATTCAGATGAGGAGGAGGAGATGCTGTCGTTTTCCATGTTGGTTGATAGATTTAGTGCGGGTTAGAACGATTTGAGATTAGCGGATTGACAGGAACGGCAACACAAAATGTCTTTCAAGGTTCAGGTTTCGGGCGGTAGCGCAGTCTGGCTAGCGCATCTGCTTTGGGAGCAGAGGGTCGTGGGTTCGAATCCCACCCGCCCGACCACCTGGCACTTTAACCCTCATACAATGAGTTTTTAGGTGTATTCTAGGTGTTCCCCGTTTTTAAAGATACTTACGTGATTCCCCTTATTTAACTGGGTTGAAACCTCGGTCCGACCAATAATTTTTGCCTCTAAATTAAGTCCTTGGGCGATGGCTAAAACTGCAGGAACCCGATCGGGTTTAACATAAACTTCTAGTCTCTGGCCCATGTTATAAACTTGGTGAAGCTCGTGTTGTGACGTCCGGCTTACCCTCGCAATCTCACTAAAAATCGGGGGGGGTGTGAATAAGTTATCTTTAATATAATGCACAGATTGGCCAAACCGGAGGCATTTAGCCAGCGCCCCGCCTGAACAATGTATCAATCCCTTAATTTCATCTGAACCTAATTCTTTAATGAGTTGAATGACGAATGGCGTGTAGGTGCGCGTCGGCGAAAGCAGTGCTTCGCCCACCGTCATAGAAGAATCTGGAAGTGGAGAATTTAATTTATGCGGTCCACAATACACCAAGGATTTATCAATCGCGTGATCAAAGGTCTCCGGATATTTTCCTGCATAGTAATGCGAAAGTAATTCATGGCGCGCACTCGTTAGTCCGTTGGAGCCGATTCCACTATTTGAATTCTTTTCATACGAAGCTTTCCCGCTAGAAGAGATACCAATAATAGCCAGGCCTGGGATGATATTATGGGCATTAATCACCTCATCTCTTTTGAAGAGCGAAGTTGCGGTGGAATCGACAGTGATGGTGGGAGTGGAGTCACCCATGTCGGCTGTTTCTCCGCCACCTGAATAAATTTCCAATCCGTGATCGCGTAGCTGAGCTAAAATTTCTTCGGTTCCATGAATGAGTTCCGCAATAATTTCTCCAGGAATTCTCTTAGCATTCCGATTTAAGGTGGAGGAAAGAATTATTTTTTTTGTCGCGCCGACGCAAAGAAGGTCATCGATATTCATAATGATACTGTCTTGGGCGATGCCTCGAAAAACTTTTGCATCTCCCGTTTCTTTCCACCACAGGTAGGCAAGGATGACCTTCGTGCCCGATCCATCGGAGTGAGTGACCACACAGCGTGCAGGGTCGCCCGTTAAATAGTCCGGGGTGATTTTACAGAAGGCCCCGGGAAAAAGCCCCCGATCGAGCTTATCCACCGCCGCATGTACGTCTGCCTTGGAGGCCGAGACCCCGCGAGAGGCATATCTGCTCTGGTCGGATTTATCGGTGTTTTCGGGCATCGGAGAGAATGATTATAAATACCTTTATTAACGTAAACGGGTCAACGCACATTCTGGGAATTTAATCTTTAGGGGCGATAATTAATCACGGAATCTTGACAGACTCACCCCACTGTTCACTTTTCCAAGAATCATGGCCGATAAAAAAGATAAACATCCCGAGAGTGTTACTGGAAAATTCTATGTAGATACTCAATGTATTGATTGCGATCTTTGCCGCGAAACAGCGCCCGACTTCTTTACCCGTCAAGACGATGGTGGTTACTCCTACGTTTTCAAACAGCCCGAAAATCAAGAAAGCATCGATAAGTGTATGGAAGCCTTAGAGGGCTGTCCGGTGGATGCGATTGGTAAAGACGGCGACGCGTAATCGCAGAGCCTAGTCATTGTCTGCGGTGGGTTGTCCTCGACCTCTAAAATCTTATTCATAGATTTATTTTATGAGTATTAAAATCTCGTGCGAATATTTGGGCGACTTACGAGTGCGTGCAGTACACTCGAGTTCGGGTGCAGAAATTATCACCGATGCTCCCCTAGATAATCAGGGACAGGGAAGATCATTTTCACCGACCGATCTCGCCGCCGCTTCAGTCGCGACCTGTATGATCACCATCATTGGTATCCAGGCTAAATCTATCCCGCTCGACCTCACAGGCTTTAAAGTAGAAATAGAAAAGCACATGTCGCCGACTCCACCACGTCGTATTGCACAATTAGATGTGAAGATGTTTATGCCCGCAGGGATTCCCGAAGAACTTCGTCCGCGCTTAATCCGCGCAGCCGAAGCTTGTCCGGTAAAACAATCTTTCCGCGACGATACGGTAATTAACTTACAGTGGCTCTGGTCTTAGTTACCGCAGCCACAGCCGCCTTGCCCGCATCCGCCTTTTTCGTCAGATGACTTCTCGGAGGTGTCGCAGGATCCTTCGGATTCACTGGAGCAACATCCGCCGCCACTACTATTGCCACCACAGCAACCGCCGGATTGGTGGGGATGTCCGTGGGCGAGCTCGCTGAGTTCGGCCGCGCGAACGCTGACTACTTTTACATCAAAATGAAGGGTCTTGCCGGCGAGCTCGTGATTTCCGTCGAGCACCGCTTCTTTGTCGTCTACATGACGAATCACTAAGACGCGCATTCCTAAATTGGTTTCCGCATGGAAGCGCATGCCGATTTCGACTTTATTTTCGCCAAAGCGATCGAGCGGTACGCGTTGAATTAATTTTTCACTGTATTCACCGTAGCCCAATGCGGGCGGGACAGCGACAGCCTTAAAATCGCCAGCGACTAAACCTTCAACGGCTTGTTCAAGTCCGGGGATAATGTTACTTGCACCATGCAAGTACTCCATCGGCGCTTGGCCGACCGACGTATCGAGGATATTTCCGCGATCATCTTTTAAGGTGTATTCAATGCTAACAACAGTTTCTTTGGCGGCACGCATGGGAGGGGTTTAAAGAAACACATCCCTTATCCAGCGCAACAATGCATTTGAATTTTTTACTGATGATTAATCCGCAGAGCCTTCGATTCGTCGAATATCCGAGTTCACATCAGCTATAGGTTCAAAACTATCCCGCCCTTCAGCTGCACCTAGTGCTCGAATATTGTCTCCTTTTTTACGAATAATATTATAGCTGCCAATCGCCTTGTTGAAGTTTTCAGAGGCCGAGTGAAGCCCGTTTCTTGCTCTACTAAAATGCCCAATAAATGTTTCCACGCATTCATAGAGATCTTTCGCGTCTGTAGCTATTTTAGTGGCATTTTCGGATTGTTTGTGTTGCTGCCAGGATAGGTTGATTGCACTCAAGAATCCTAAAAGGGTGGCAGGGGTAGCGATAAGAATATTTTGCTCATTCGCCTTAAGAATTAAATTATTATCTCCCTCTAGGGCTGTACTTAATAAAGATTCAGCAGGTAAAAATAAAACTACCTTCTCAAAGGGTTGAAGACCATTTTGTTTTTTGGATGCATAATCCTTAGCGGCTAAGTCCTTGATGGTTTTCATCATTTTTTTGGCATGATCTTCAACCAGTTCTTTGCGATTGGGTGCGGATTGATTAGCGAGAGCGACATCAAACTCAGGTACCTTGGAGTCAATAATCACACAACGATTAACTGGAATACGCACAATTAAATCGGGACGTGTATCGTCGGTCGAAACTTGTTCGCTATAATCACAGAGGCTACTCATCCCAGCCGAGTCGACGACGTTTCTTAAGGTCTGCTCGCCCCATTTACCGCGATGTTGGGAAGACTTTAATACGGCTGTGAAATCGTTAGTGCTCGACGAAAGTAATTTCGTGGCTTCGGCCATTTGTGACATCTGAGAATTCACCGCAGCAATCGCTTGGTCCTGACCTAAAATACTTTGCTGCATACTTCTACGATAGTTTTCGAGAGCGGCAGTTACTTCAGAAATAAGCGGAGCTACTTTAGTGGCGACTTCTTTGGTCACATCAGGAGCCATACCTTTAAGCACGTCGGTGCTCATTTTTGAAAATGCTACCTTGAGTTCTGCGATATTTTTTTCTGAGTCGGATCGTACTTGGGCTAGATTTACCGCATAAGTATTTTGCACCTCGGTAAGTTGATTTTTTGCACTATGGGCATTTGCTTCAGCAGCAGAAGCTTGTTGCAGTGCTTTGGTTTTTAAATCCTGCTCGTTTTGTAAACTGACTTGGAGAGCTTTAATTTGTGCTCTTAGATCTTGTACCAGCAAGTCTTGGTTGACCGAAGTTGCCCCGGAGTTTTTCTGCGTTGAGTACAAATAAATGAGAGCGCCGACTCCCAAGATAAGCAGTCCGAGTAATATTGGTATGAGTGTATCCATAAATAGTATAAATCTAGTAGAAAATAGAATAACGGGAGGGCGCGTAAAACGCAACCCTCAGCGTGGGTCAGTTTCAATCGCGATACAATTTCCCATCTCCCAAGCAGCTTCGTAGGCGGCCACGTAATCGGGCGTCGACCAAGAGGGTGCCGCCGCTTCAGCTCCGAGCCCTGCTAAAAATCCATAACGAATACCGTGAGCGATGCGTTGCCGTCTCGCATTGATTCGTTTGGCGACCCACTGTTCTAATGAAGTGGTATCGATATCTAAATCTTCTGTGCGAGTAGAACGACCTACCTGCCAAGAAACAAAAGCCGCGTGATTAAGATCGGTTACCGATTTGGGTGAAACCTCGGGTGGGTGTCGTCCCTCGCGACCGGCATCAATATTTTCTTTGATGGTTAATCGCAAATTCACGCGCCAGCGCTCTTCGGTTGAGAGCAGGCCGTAATCAAACTCAGGATTATCGGCGGCATCGTCTTTAAGTTCATGACGTGCATATTTTCTCCATTGCATGAGCCAAATCTCCCAGGCTTCGCTACCTCGATGGGGTGGCTTACCCAACCATTCTGGAATGTCATCGCGCATCAATTTGTGGTGAAATTAGAATAAATATGCCAAAAAGCAAGAAAAAGGTGAAAAAATGTTCACTATACCTAGTTTGGGTGATTTTCGGTGATAAATTCAATCGAACTATTGGGTGGTCGTGTTGTTATAGTAGTGACCCCATTGTACTGTCTTACACCCAACTATTTACTCCTCTGATATTCTAATGAAAAAGTTTACGAATTTATTAATACTTGGGGTCTTTACCGTCTCCACCCTCCAAAGTTTTGCTGCTGATACAACTGTGGTCACCGCCGTGGCAGTGGCGACACCGGTAGCGAGCCTCTCAGTGAATGATAAGGTTGGTCCGATGGATTTTAGCGATGTCACCCTACCTCAAATCTTGGATCTCTTACAGAAGTGGACGGGCAAAACAGTTTTACGTCCACAAGCACTGCCATCTAATTTATACACATTGAAATTACCAGCAGGGACGCCGCGCTCGGAAGCACTTTTAGCAATCGAGACATTATTAAATTTAAACGGAGTTGCCATCATTCAACAAGGCGACCGATTTTTAAAAGTCGTTCCCAATAATGTTGCTAAAAGTGAATCGCCTTCGCTGATTACGGAAAGTACTCTCAATTTACCTGCGAGCGGACGCGTGGCCTCCAAAATTTTCGTGCTTAAACATGCCAATGGTCAAGAAGTGGTGACGCAAATTGCGAGCATGCTGAACTCTACCTTGGCTACACCGCCGGTATACTTTGGCCGAAACAATGCTATCTTGGTCACAGATTCGATTATGAATCTGCAAAAAATCGAAACCCTCCTTAATCAGCTCGATCGTCCACAGTTGGACGTCATCGCCACCAAAATGTACAATCTTAAACATGCGATTGCGACCGATGTGGTAACCAAACTAACTACCTTATTACGTTCACCTGCCCAAACGGCTGGTGCCCCGTTTCGTTTAAGCACCGGTACTACATTCACCGCCGATGAACGTACCAACCGAATTATTTTAATTGGTTCGGCCGATCAACACACGTTCTTCGACAACCTGATTGATAGTCTCGATGCGAATGCGGATCCTAATACAATGACGGATGTTATTTTCTTACGTCACGCCAACGCTACTGAAGTCGCTACATTGCTCACACAGTTAATCACCGGACAGACCAAGGCGACTACCACCGCGAGTGGAGGTAAATCTACCACCGGCACTAATCGCGTTACCACTCCTAATGGAAATAATGCAGCTCCTGCCGCTGCAGCTAATTCAGGTTCAACCCAAAATGGTGCTGACGAATTTAGCAGCATGACCACTGTCTTGGCGGATGTGCGCAGTAACTCTATCGTCGTTTCAGGTACGAAAGACGATTTAAGATTACTCCACCAACTCATTGATAAAGTAGATGTCGTTCTTCCACAGGTACGCGTAGAAGTGGTTATCGCAGAAGTTACCCTAACGGATGCTGACACTAGCGGAATTAGCGCACTGGGCATGAATGTAAGTAGCGGAAAATTAATTGGAGTGAGCAGCACCTTTGGTGGTGGCACCTTGGCCGGTAATGGTTCCGCCTTTGCCACTTTGGCTGCAGGAAATGATCTTTCGGGTATCATTGCACTTTCAACCACGCCCACCAAGAGCGACACCCGTATCTTGTCGGTTCCGACAATCACTACGACACACAATAAAGAAGCTACGATTTTCGTAGGTGAGTCTCGCCCAGTAATTACAGGAACTCAGTCTAGTGCTGGTACAACAGGTTTGGTTACTAGCTCAACCGTTTCCCAACGCGATATTGGTATCCAATTAAAAGTTTTACCCCTCATTGGTAAAGATGGCTCAGTACAATTACAAGTAACCCAACAGGTTGAAGATATTTTAGGTCAAGTGACTCTGGATGGAAATCTCCAACCGATTATCGGCCGACGCTCGACGGACTCATTCGTCAGTGCGATGAGTGGAGAAATCATTGTGTTGGGCGGATTACAGCGCACGCAAAGTCTCAACCAAGCTAACCGTCTCGGTCCTATTCCTTTCTTAGGTGATCTCTTTGGATCCTCCACTAAATCGACGACTCGTACCGAGCTCGTTATTTTTATGAGACCTTATGTTTTAAATAATTCAGCGGTCGATAACTTGAATGCCATGAGCCGAATTAACGCTACGCCGATCAGCGAAGAGGTTAAGAAAGTTATTAATCAAACACCCGCCGAGCCCTTTACTAAATAATTTATGTCATTGGCTACTCGCGATGGATTGCCTTTGAGCCTGGTAGGCCAACTCAGTGATGCTGCACTGAGCATAGTCAATGAGACGTCGCGGGAAAATCGCTACAAGGTTCTCGCTCAACAATTAAATATCACTGATTCTGCTTTGTTAGCACAACTGGCTCAAGCCACGGGATTAACTGTTTTAGAAGAACCTGCGATTGATTTGCAGGGCGTAAAAATTTTACCCGCTCGATTGGCGAGCGATACCCAAGTTGTTCCTGTTTTAATTGCCGGTGCTGAAGAAGGCCGCCTTAACTTAATTTCACCACTCCCGCCCGACAGCGATACGCTCGATTGGATTAGCACTTTTTCTACCCGACGCCCGAAGTGGTTTCTAGCTTTGCCCGAACGTGTGGCTCAACTGATCAATGAAAACTACGGTGTGGGTGGCGGAAGTCTCGATGACGAAGGAGAAGACCTGCCCGCTCAAGAATCTTTATCGTCAGACGTCGAAGCCGATGCCGATGCCGCAGTCGTTCGATTCGTTACCGATGTTTTATCTCAGGCTGTGGCCGAAGGCGCGACTGACGTTCACTTTGAACCCCAAGAGGGAAATTTAAGAATCAGATATCGCGTCGATGGAATTCTTATCCCGGTACCATTGCCTGAAAATTTAGCAAGATTCCAAGATGCTATTATTTCACGTTTAAAAATTATGGCGCGGCTAAATATTTCCGAACGTCGCTTGCCCCAAGATGGACGCATTAATTTTCGCGATGGGAAAAATGTGTTAGATATTCGCGTTTCAACGATTCCCACCATTTACGCTGAATCAGTTTCCCTGCGTTTACTCAATCAGCGCAAAGAAGCTTATGATATGAATCGCATTGGGATGTCGCCCGACGAACAAGCAATCATTCGAAAAGTTTTAGATTATCCGCACGGCATTATTTTAGTCACTGGCCCAACAGGCTCAGGTAAATCCACTACCCTAAACGCTTTCTTGAGAGAAATTAATTCTCCCGACTTACGCATCGTCACGATTGAAGATCCCATCGAATACGAAGTGCCGGGCGCCAATCAGGTTCAAACTAAGGCGGAAATAGGCCTCACGTTTGCGAATGCATTGCGTAGCACGTTGCGACAAGATCCTGATGTCATTATGGTGGGTGAAATTCGAGATTTAGAAACCGCCGAAATTTCTATTCGGGCCTCACTAACTGGGCACTTAGTCTTTTCTACGCTTCACACCAATGATGCACCTGGAGCGATTACCCGATTAATCGACATGGGCGTTGAACCATTCTTAGTGGGATCTGCGGTTGAGCTCGTCATCGCGCAAAGATTGGTTCGTCGACTTTGCTCCGACTGCGCCAAGGATGCGCCTGTTAATCCTGCGCGCTTATTACCTGCTTTAGAATCACTCGGCATGGGTGAACCGGAGTTAAAACAAGTCACAACATTACGAGAGCCTGTAGGTTGTCGCCGCTGTCGTAACACGGGCTATCGCGGCCGGGTCGGTGTTTTCGAAATTTTCCATCCTAAGCCACAGCACGATTTAATTATCACACGAGTCAGTAATCGCGAATTAACGGATCGTGCGATTGCTAATGGAATGAGACCTTTAGCACGAGCAGGCTGGGAAAAAGTGGTGGCTGGTTTAACGACGATTGATGAGCTGGTGCGCAATTTAAGTTCTAACGAGTAATTATGGCATCCTTCACTTACACTGCCCGCGATAGTCAGGGCGCCGTAGTTGGAGGAGTGATTGAGGCACCTCATCGCCGCGATGCGTTACGTAAGTTACAAATGAAAAATTTAAAACCTCTCAAGGTTGAAGAAGTGGGTGCCGCTAAAAAAGAAAAAGTGAGCGACCGTAGTTCCAAAGAAAATGACCCTACAGCCGCAGAGTGTTTACCGTTTCTCGAGTCCATGGCGGATTTGGTGCGCAGTGGAATGTCGGCGGGTGAATCTCTACGATTGCTTTCGTTGAGACTCCAAAAATCTCGCCTCCGCAATTTATGTTCAGGGATTTGGGCAAAATTAGGTGAAGGACAAAGTTTGTCCGCTGCCATGGGTGCTTACCCGGCGGTGTTTGATGGTCAGACGATTAATTTAATTTCGGCAGGCGAAGCTACCGGAAATATCCGCGATGTCTTAGAACGATTAATTACTCACTTTACGGAGCAGGCCGAGTTTAGACGTAAATTAGTCGCGGCAATGGCTTACCCGGTCTTCATCTGCTTTATTGCGATTGGCGTCGTGATTTTCTTTGTCCTCTATTTATTACCACGATTACAAACGCTACTCACTTCCCTTGGTGGAAAATTACCTCTTTCAACAAAACTTTTAATTAACTTTGCAGATTTCTTTGTCGTCGCCGGCCCACTGTTTTTAGTCGCCTTAGTGGTTGGATCGATTGGCGTTTATCAGTGGCGCAAAAAAGAAGAGGGCAAGGTCGCCTCTGATGCGCTACTATTAAAAGTACCCTTGATGGGTGCATTTGTGATGAGAGTTTCGGTTCTTAATTTTTGCCAGACCTTAGCCGTACTTTTAGAGAATGGAATCACGACGGCTGATGCTTTGAGACTCGCCGAGAAGACGGCCCCTAATCGTGCCATGCGCTTGCAGATGCGAGAAGCAACCGACCGCGTTTTAGAAGGTGAAAGTCTATCGCGTGCCTTAGCTCGTACGGGATATTTTCCCCGACTCTTATTAGATCGGGTGGCAGTGGCCGAGCAGACTGGAAATTTAGCACCAGGCCTTAGAGATATCGCACGCTCTTATCGCGCGGAACTCGATCGCTGGCTCGGGGCTATCTCACAAACGATTTCAGCGAGCGTTCTGATTGCCGCTTTTTCATTCGTCGCGTTCATCGCTTTTGCGATTGTCGCTGCCGTCTTCGAGGTCAGCGCTAGCTTCCGCTTCTAAACTTACTTAGTAATAAGTTCTAAGGCGGTTAATTGCAGGGTCATCGTCACGGTACCTGAATTTCCACGATCAGATTGTAAACTAAAGGAGCTGATAGAAATATAAGGTGCTCGAGGACGGAGGTTTTCGTAAAGCTTAACCACGGTGGCGATGTCAGCACGTCGACAACTCAGTTGCATGGTGTGCAAGGCAAACTTACCCGCTTTTTGGGTCTTCGGGGTTTCGGTCGTAGCGTTGAGCCCTACTTCTTTGGTCGCTGCAAGTACTTCCGCCACTAATTGCGAATCATTGTAACCGCGACCCGCCTCTAATCCTTGAATCGCTTTGGCGGCATTCTGACGAATAACTGGTTCATTTTTTAACCAGGTTTGATGAATTTGATTTTCGTTTTCTAAAGCCCGCCACGTATCCCAGCCGGAATTTACGCGCGACCACGAGGCGGTTGACCAGATGATTGCACCGATGACTAAGGCCAAGAGGGCCATGATACGTTCCCGCGTTTGTAAACTAAAAAAGAAATGCTTCATCTGTTTTTAACTCCTTTGCGGAGGGTTTCGGGCTTAAAGGTGATGGTGACGCTAAACGTAGTAAAGCTGTCCCGGGCGCGCATATCTTTGGTGGCCACAAAAGAAACCTCAGCGGTCTCCTTTAGGGATTTTTCAAAAGTATTAACATCACTCGCATTGGTGGTGCGTGCTTCAATTTCGAGTTGTGTGTTGTTCTTACAATTTACACGTTGGAAATCGACTGTTCCTGGGCGATGTTCATTAGCGATGGCCAACATTTCTAGGGGTAAGGGCGCTTTCGTATTCATATCAGTAATACGCGCGGAGATTGCTTGAGCTGACTCAATTTCTTGAATGGCCGACTGACGGCTTTCATTGATGAGTTGAAGATTATTAGATCTCCAGTTGATTAGAAACGCAGAGATTTCAAAAACAAAAGAAACGATAATAATACCGACGGCAACGCGCGCCGTATTCCACAATAGTTTATTAACCCGCTCCTTTTTTCTCCGCGTGCTCAAAAAGTCAGCGTCACGAATATCGGCATTGTCCAATTGATTATTCGATAGTTGGAAAGCCTTACCGTTGTTACAATTTAAAATGAGTTGAGAATCGTTTCGATTGCTTGAGAAGTCACCTGTGGTGGTGATAACGGTCGTACCTGATGGCATCCCGGTGCGCTCGAGGATTTCTTTAGTTAAATGTTCCACGCTGCTATCTTTTTTATCTAGGACTAAAACACACTGCGGCAGGGGCTGGTTTTCACTCCAGGCCAGAGCGGTTATGAGATCTGCGCCTTCGTGAATTAAAATTCCGCCGTTATCGGGTCGCTGACCAAGCAGAGCGAGAAATTCTGGGATAACTTGGCAATCGTCAGGCCAAGCAAAACTTTCCTCTGGGGTAAAACGTCGACGGTGGGCCGCATACGCCAAGGCCCATTTATTATCGCTACTCGTTATGTAGCCCAACAACATTTGTTCCGATGGAAAAGGTGAAACCGTTTCAATGGCTAGAGAAACTTGGCTGGCAATATTTTCAGGCTCTAACTCAACGAGCCGAACAAAGAATCGATTCCCTGGTAGAAGAGCAGCTGACTCGCGTTGTTTGGAAAAAAGTGAACTCATTATTTTGTGGCGGGTGGTGGTCCATTGTCTTCGGACCAGGCAAGAATTCTAAAAGGGTAGTTGATGGTTTGAGCGGTGGTACGTCCTCCGAGTGAGACACTACTGGCAGTGCCGAGGATGACGCCGGGGGTGATGAAAGTGTTGCGCCTTGATAAAGTAGACCCGCTGGAGGTTGTCGAGGTTCCCGATGAATTATTTGAGACAGTACCATCGGCCGCCGTGGAGGATTTTGTGTTTGAGGCAAAGGTGCGAGCCCCTGTAGTGCTTTTGGCATCCATCGCGGTAACCGTGCTAGGATCTTCGACGGGGCCAGCATAAGTGACGTCATCGCGAATAGCTACCAAGGCATTCAGCCTACACTTTGCCTGTCCTTCTTTAACGGTCACTCGAATCCACATGAGGTGAATTTCATCATCAAATCCTTTGAGTGGTGCTGCTCCTCCAATTAAAGTTCGGACTTCGCGCGTGACTCGGAAATAGGGTGGGCTACCCGCAATATTCTGCTTCATATTATTTTGTTTTTCCCGAATTAACGCAACCTGACGCTCATCGAGTCCTTGAGCGTAAAGTAACGCATCGCTCGCCGTATTAATATTGGTATCACTAAAAGTATATAGGCTCACACATTCCTTAAACGATGTGAGCAGGGGGGTTTCATTCCCTTTTTCGTCAAAGAAGAAATCTTTAACAACGCCTACGGTTCTTAACTCCTCAAACGATCGCAAGGGCCGACGTGCGGGCTTGAATGAAAGTTTAGCGCGCTGATAGGCGGCGTCCGTTGCTTCTTCTTCGATGGATTCATATTTTTTATTTGTCCAGGCAATCAACGCATCAGAAACGCGCTCGGCATCACGTTGTTCTAGTCCCAACGCATAGAGTAGCTGGATTAGACCATTTTTATCCATGCTTGATAGTGGCAACTTACCACTTTCATCTTCATACTCAAATTTGACCTCTAAGCCTTCGCGAGGCGGAATACCAATATGGGCATGTGGGTCATCGAAGCCTTGGCTGGGTGCGTGAATTTTATTTAAATCAATGGCCCGAATTTCATTGATTACTCCGAGTGCTAATTCCATTTCCGACATCGCATCGACGCGTAGTCTCTGGCGGTCCACTTCGTGCATCGACATCGAAAGTTCCAAGGAATTATCCTCCATGAATCGCGCCAGTAGTAGCGATGCCAAGGTGATTAAGACTAAAACAACAATGATGACCGAGCCTTTACGGGCTTTTAGTTTCATGGACGGCTCGCCCCCCGACGACGAATGGGTATATCAATCACGGTTTCAGTTTTTAAATTCCCGTGGGCATAACGAATGCGTAAGCGCGCCGGCTGCAGATAGGCGCTGCCCGCAGTGTCACGAATCGGTGCCTCTTCGCTTTTCCATTTTTTAAGATCACCGTCGAAATAGTCGTAGGCAATCGAGGTCACAAAAGGCGATAAAACTGTTTCGTGGATATCATTTAAATCTCTTTCGAGCTCTAGACGTGATTGCCATTGAAGAATCAATCCGCGCTCGGTGTTAACAAAGAGCGAAAAATCAACATCAGGCAGAGGCGCTTCGGGCCAATCGGCTAAACGTCCAGCATCCGTAAGTAAAAAAGTGAGTCGGGGTGCCACTACTCCATCAACGTCGGTAATATCTTTGATCGTACAACCTAGAGCCCCCGGTCCAATAGTTGTTTGATTCAGTGTTTCCTTCAGAATGCGCGTCGCGGCGCGGACGTGTTGGTCGAATAATCTTTGATCCCTCCCACCGCCCCACAACTCACTCATCGAAAATAAGAAAGTATTTAGGGTGACCAAGAGTATACCTAAGAGAACAAGAGAAACTAAAGTTTCTAAGAGGGTGAACCCTTTTTTGATTATGCCTAGAGCTATCATTGAATGACGGGTGTTTTTTCTCCCGTTGGCTTGGCTGGGTCGGGTTTACTTTTGGGATTATTATCTTTTCCAGGGTTATTATTATCGGGCTTCTTATTGGAATTATTATTCTGGTTGTTGTTACCTTGGCCATTTTTCGTTGTCGCTTTGCTGATAAAGGAAGTCCCGCCACCTGTTTCTTCGTCATACCCGCGGGTTTTTAGAAGTCGCTCTTTAGTATCCGCCAGAATTTTTGCGCGGTCACTTTCAACGGACCAAGTAGGACGGAGTATCCACTGACTCTGCTCGCGCGGGACTCCGTAGGGTCCACCTGCCGCAGCTTGGATTTCAACCGTGATGGTTACCCAAAATAAATCTGCGACCGTAGTTGGCTCAATTTTACCTTTCCATCGCCCCATGCGATCGTCGGGTAGATAAACATCTCCGCCTTTTTCGATGTCGGCAAAATTAGCGGTCTCGAGCATCGCTGCCCGACAGCGCGCAAAATCTTCTTCACCCACGCCTTTTTCTTTAAGCGCCATTCTACTGAGTAGAACATTCGAATAGGCGGAGCCCAATCCCACCGCAGCCAGGGCAAATATTGAGAGTGCCACTAAAACCTCAATGAGAGTAAAAGCCTTTTTTCTCATTTTGTTTTTTCGGCAGGTAGGGGCGCGCAGGTGAGGTGATCAATCGGTAGGACGTGTCGCGATTCGTTACGCGTAATTTCTAAACGAATCCGGTCGCACGTTCCGTCAGGATAAAACTTAATCTGAGATACGGCGGCCTCCTCCATTCCACCACCTAGAAGAATGGCTGCATTTACGGCAGGCCCAATTATTTTTACTTTTACGGCCGCTAAGACGGGCATTCTCTCAATTTTATTTTCACCCCAAGTATAGTTAGTGACATCGGGGTCTTCTTCGTCGGCTATAGTTTTTAAAATGACGGTAGTTCCTTGAGCGACTGCTTCGCGTCGAACGGTTTGCAAGAGAGCGAGGAGTGCATCTTCTGGGTCTTCACGCGATGTACCTTTTAATAATGAAGCTGAGCCGCCGATAAGCACAGCGGCGAGCATGCTGATTAAGCCTAAAACTAAAAGTGTTTCTAGGAGAGTGAAACCGCCCCGCAAATGAGTAGATCCCTTGCTCACCAATTTCCAATGTCGTCAGGAGTATCGGTAGCTTTATCGCGCCCCATAGAAAATAAATCAAACGATTCGGTATTATGTGTTCCGGGGTAGCGGTATTGATAGGTCTGGCCCCAGGGGTCGACGGGTAGGTTTCCACTTTTGGCTTCCATGTAAGGTCCGCGCCAGCGATCGGTTTTACCTTCGGGTGCGGTGATGAGTGCTTTGATACCTTCGTCGGTTGAAGGGTAATCTCCTAAGTCGATGCGATAACGCACGAGAGATGTTTTGAGTGATTCGTTCACGAAAAGTTTGGCGACACCGTCTTGGCTTTGTCCAAGAATTTTATCAGTGTTGGTTACCGCAAGGCCCACGAGCATGCCGACAATAGCCACGGCGATGAGAATTTCGAGTAAGGTAAAACCGCGACGAGCGCGTTGAATTTGGGTGAGTCGATTTTTATTAGTATCCATAAATTAGTTGGTTTTATTTTTCCCTTTATTTTTTTGGTTTGAGTTAGCGGTAGTGTTTTCCGTGGAAGTACTGGTGTCAGCGGCTTTATTATTACCCTTGTTTTTATTGTTATCGCTTCCGTTGTTTTGATTTTGGCGATCCTGCCAGCGTTGACGCATCGAATCTTTAAAGCTTTGGGCCTGTTCGGCTGTAGGTGCTTGTCCTAAGGTCGCGCTGCCAACGACCGCGGTTGTCGCCGCGGGAGCGGCACCATTATTATTAGACGGTGCCGAATTGGGTGTCGCTGGTAACTCCATTTTCACAATCACAGCTTCGTGAAGTGAGAGGTTCATGGATTGTCCGTTTGACTCCAGAGTCACTGCATTTTTGTCAGGATCAAAGTTTTTGACCGATACCGCAATGGGGCCGGTGGACACTTCGCCTTCCGCGACCCACACGGATGATTTGGAAGAGGGATTATAAATACTGAAGTAGGTTATACCGTTATCGACGTAGTAACCCCGGAATTCCAAGGACCCCGTGCGTTGGCCGCCGGCACCCGTCTTTCCTTCGCCAAACGGGGAGCGGGTGACAAGGCCCTGGAGATCGACATCAGCCCGGGCGATAGGGGGACAGAGTGCGACACCAGTGAAGATCAAAAAGGCTAGGGTAGAGGGGTAAAACATGAAATGTTTCTGTGTGTAGAACACCCGATACACCATTAGGTTTCGCCTTAAAATGTCCACCCTTAGCTGGGGGTCTCTTTTTACCCCCAATCGGCATTAATTTAGGCAAAACCTAGGCCAAGATTGAGTGCCTTTAATTCAGTGCTGCCCCGTCCCACCGAATCAGATTTAGACGACCTAAAGTTAACCAGAAGGTCGATTTAGTGTTATAATTTTATAATATAATTATAATACAATTTACCTTGAAGGGTGAGCTTGTTTTCCTACGAATCTGATTCGTATGAAATCATTATACCTCCTCCTCCTTGCAGCTGCTGTTACTCCAGCTTTTGCAGTTACCCAGGCCGCTAAACCCGGCTTATCCTATGATCGCGTCGCCGTTGGTTACTCTTCGAATGACTCGCTAAAGGGCTACGACTTATCAGCCTCCGCTTTAATCGGTAATGCCATAATCGTTTCTGGTGTTTACCAAGACGTTACAGGTAAAGGCGTTTTGACTGGTGCAAGCGGCCGCATCACAGGATTTGGCTTAGCATATAAATTCAACGTTGGACCTGGTGATCTAGCTATTGGTTATCAGTATTCACAAGGTCAACTCGGTTACTCTACTGGTTTTGCCATAGCCGAGCAAAAAGGATTCGGAATAAATTATCGTCAAGCGATTAACGAGAATTTCGAATTCTCAATTGGTTACGCCCGTTTATCTACAGCCCTTGGTGCGCTTACTGTTGTTGGTGGTAATGTGTACGGCAGTGTTGCGAGTGAAACCGATAATGTCTTCAATGTAGCCGCTCGGGTTAATTTTAATAAAAATCTAAATGCTCAAATTTCGTATGCTTTCCAAAATAAAAATGCTGGAAGCAATACTTTGGGTATTTCACTTGGATATAACTTCTAAAAACAGCCAGGATTACTTCAAGCAAGAGCCCGACCGCAAGGTCGGGCTTCTTAATTAAAACTAAAAATGAAAAACATAATTAATATCTTAGTAATCATCGCCGTAATTATTTTTACTGGCTGTGCCTCAATCACACGTGGCTCTAAAGAGGTGGTAGTCATTGATTCGTCCCCACAGGATGCGGATGTACGTCTATCGACAGGTATGACAGGTCGCACCCCCGCAAGTTTTGAGGTCGGTCGTAGGGACACTGTCACTGTTATGATCAGCAGGCCTGGCTACATTAGCCGCACCGTAGTTTTAAATTCTGAAGTCGGTGGAGGCGGTGGTGCTGCAATGGCTGGTAATGTAATCTTTGGAGGTATTATTGGCGCAGGTGTGGATGCAGGCACCGGCGCAATGTATGAGCATAAGCCTAATCCACTGATGGTGATTCTCGAAAAAACTCAGCCAGAATCTAAATCTGTTAGTGCATCCGAACCTACTAGGTAAATAGAGGTAAACGGATTTTGTAAAAAGGCCGCATTAAATGCGGCTTTTTTGTTTTTATCTCTGATTCCAAATTAAAGTTGATGCATTTTTGGTGGGTATGAACTATGATTTATTTAGCTTACAGCTAAATTCGCGTGTCCCTTAGAAGTTTATCACAGTATTTTAAACGAGTAGTTTTGTTATTTCTCATAACAGTGCTAACGGGCTGTGTTTCCAATTATACGGAGTCAGCTAAGAACTTTCAGGCACTCTATTCTACGGGAGATTATGCTAATTCCTTAATCGAAGCACAATCATTGGTAGCCCAGGCCACGCCAGAGGACGAAGTGGTTTTGAAGTTACAGTTGGCTAATGTTCAGCGCGAGGCCGGCAAAATCAAAGAGAGCGTTGATACATTTGAGGCCGTAGAAAGTTTATTCCAGAGATACGATGCGGCCCCAGAAGTTTCTTTAAGCGCTGAGGGCATCTCGGCGTTTAGTAATCCATATTCCTTACCTTATCGCGGTCGATCCTATGACCGTATTATGACTGCCACTTATCGTGCTTTGAATTACTTAGAG
>JBAXIK010000017.1:0-22606 GCA_037138415.1 Opitutia bacterium
CTGCATATCACCAAGGGTGGCGATCCCTTTGAACTCGGTTCAGCCCGACCCCTGGACTTGGGTCATTGGGTGGCCCATAAGTGTGAGACTTTATCCAATTATCGTTTGTCACACGGCGAAGCCGTTGCGATTGGCCTAGCTGTTGATGTACTCTGTGCGCGAGAGTTGGGCTTATTCTCAAAATCAGAATCTGAGCGTGTTGTCGATTTACTCGTTCGACTTGGTTTTAAATTATACACACCAGAGTTAGATATTAATGAGGGCGATTTATTAATGCAGGGATTAGAAGAGTTTCGTGAGCATCTCGGTGGACAGCTCACTCTAATATTACCCACCGCTATAGGGCAATCGACCAACGTTCATGAATTATCACGAGATGTAGTTATAAAAGTTACGGCGGAACTCAGTCGCCGCTTTTCATCATCATGCGCCGCGTTGTCCTAAATGTAGTTGGCCTGTCCGCTCGCGATTTGGAGTCCGGCGAAATGCCGCACATTGCTCAATTTGCGAAGCGAGGTTCATTCGCGAAAATTTCTCCAGCTTTCCCCGCAGTGACTTGTACTGCACAGTCTGACTATTTAACTGGGGAACGTCCGGCTGTTCATGGAATTGTGGGTAATGGCTGGTATGATAGGGGATTGAGTGAAGTCCATTTTTGGAAGCAGTCTAATCGACTCGTCCAAGCGCCCAAGGTTTGGGATAAATTACATCAACGTTCCGATAAGCTGCGCATCGCTAATTTATTTTGGTGGTACAACATGGGAACCACGGCAGATATTTCAGTGACGCCCCGACCCAATTATTTGGCCGATGGCGGTAAGGTTTTTGATATCGCGACTTATCCTTACGAAATTAAAAATTCTTTGAAGGCTGATCTCGGTGAGTTTCCCTTTAAAAAATTTTGGGGTCCTGCCGCTGGATTGGCTTCGTCGCAGTGGATTGCCCGTGCCGCTCAATGGATAGAGCAGAGTCAGAAGCCCGACCTGAATTTAGTTTATCTTCCACATCTCGATTATGATTTGCAGCGATTTGGTCCGAGGAGTGCAGAGGCCCGTCAGGCGAGATTGGATATCGATAATCTAGTAGGTGGACTGATTGAGTTCTTTGAGAAAAGGGGAGTCGATGTTCTCATTGTATCCGAGTACGCAATTACGGAAGTTAACCACGACGTTCCACTCAATCGTATCTTGAGAAAGCACGGACTACTCAGAATCAAAGAAGAGCTCGGTGTTGAAATTTTAGACACTTTTAATTCGCAGGCCTTTGCTGTCGTTGATCATCAAGTAGCTCATGTTGTTGTGCAAGATCGCAGCAAACTCGATGAAGTCAGAAAGATATTAGAAAATACCGATGGGGTAGAAAAAGTTCTAGACCAAGAAGCCCAAAAGAGACTTGGAATAAATCACGAGCGCTCGGGTGACTTTATCGTCGTTGCAAAAAAGAATGCCTGGTTCTCTTATTATTGGTGGATGAAAGACGAGCGTGCTCCTGATTATGCGCGAACCGTCGACATTCATCGCAAGCCCGGTTATGACCCCGCCGAGTTACTCATCGATCCAGCGATTAAATTTCCTTTAATGAATGCCGTATGGTTTCTTTTAAAGAAACGTTCAGGGCTACGTGCTTTGTTGAAACTGACCCCTTTAACTGGAGAAAAAATAAAAGGCTCCCATGGTAGGGTGCCCGAAGACCCTTTAGATCGGCCGGTGATGATTACGTCGGTGAACGCGGGCGTGCCTAACTCTGTAAGTTCAACTGAGGTTTTTAGTTATATTACCCAAGGTTTTTAAAGCATCCGCCCGCATGATTTTTGTCTTGCTGTTATAACAGTTGTTATAACAATAGGGCTATGGCAAAAAAAATTAAGGTAAGAAAAATCGGTAATTCCCTGGGGGTGATTCTTCCCCGGGAATTGATCGATGAATTGCGCGTCGAGGAAGGTGATTCACTTTATTGTACGGGTGGAAAAAATGAGATTAAGTTAACCGCAAATAATCCCAAGTTTGCGGACGATCTAGCAATTTTCAAGGCCCTCAATAAGCGCTATCGAAACGCTCTAGATGAATTAGCAAAATGAAAGAACCAAAATGGGTAACGATAGAAGCCTGTCAGATCATACACGGCGTTCTTATTTCTGATTATGGTGGCGATGCCGGAATCCGCGATCAAGGCCGACTAGAATCTGCTCTGGCGCGCCCACAAAATTTGTTTCTATACCAAAAAGCAAAGTTGCCTCAATTAGCTGCGGCTTATGCTGCAGGTATAATTGAGGGACATCCGTTTGTGGACGGGAATAAGAGAACAGGTTTTATTCTTGCAGCTTTATTCCTTGAAATAAATGGATTAAAGTTCAACGCACCTGAGGTCGAAGTGGTTGTCCAAACCGTTGGCTTAGCCTCAGGTAAGGTTACCGAAACTTCGTATGCTCAGTGGCTTGAATCTTCACTGTCCCGCGCAGACAAATCGAAGCAGCCAAAAAGACGGAAGTAATTAAACCGTAAGACGCGTTAAACATTCGGCGTAAAGCGCCTGTGTCTTTGATATAATTTCTTGGGGTAGAGTTGGGCCTGGCGAAGTTTTATTCCAGGGCTGTGATTCTAGCCAGTCGCGTACAAATTGTTTATCGTAGGAAGGTTGAGCCTGACCCGGCTTCCAAGATACCGCAGGCCAATAGCGTGAGGAATCGGGCGTTAAGACTTCGTCGATTAAAATTAAATTACCTTCGGCGTCTTTACCAAATTCAAATTTTGTATCGGCGAGAATCACCCCAGCTTTGGCCGCACGCGTTGCACCCATTTTGTAGAGTGCGATGGATGTATCGTGAACCGTCTTGAATGTTTCTTCTCCGAGAAGTTTTGAACATTCGGCTAGAGTAATGGCTTCATCGTGACCTTGGGCGGCTTTGGTCGTCGGAGTAAAAATGGGGGAAGGTAATGGTGAGCCGTCTAATAAACCCGCGGGTAGTGCGTGATCTAAAATGGCTCCCGATTTTTTATATTCTTTATATCCGCCACCGGCTAAGTATCCACGAACCACGGCTTCGACGGGCAGGGGGGTTAATTTTTTCACCAACATGGACCGACTGATTAAATGCTCATGTCCCCGCAAAACCTTTGCGAGTTGTTCGATGTGTTGATCAACCAAGTGAGTAGAAAAAATTTCTTTAGCTTGTTCAAACCACCACAAACTTAGCTGGGTCAGTAAAATACCTTTACCCGGGACGCCGTTGGGCATGACGACATCGAAGGCGGATAGTCGATCGGTAGCGATAATCAGATAATGTTCACCGCAGTCGAAAACTTCTCGAACCTTGCCCTTGGCATGCAGGCGGTAGGGTAGACCTGTCACAGTCATCAACGCCTCCATGGGAAGTTTAGGGGTGTTCATTTTATTGATTAAATAGCCGACTCGACCCTAATAGCGCAAGGAGAGAAGCCAAAGGAAATTTTCATTTATTATGTCATCTATTTTAGCGACCATTGTTCGGCACCCCGATGAAAATTTGGCGAAATGCACTTTGGAGCCATTGCGTTTACGCAAAGAACTTTCCTTTTTCCAGTTTACTGCGTCGCTCAAAATTGAAGCTACAGATGCCATTGTACTGAGTGTTGATAGTCCGCTTATTTCTAAAGCCGACGCAGGCCGCCCACTGATTTTACTGGATGGCAATTGGAAACATGTGCCGAAATTAAAATCCTGTTTAACGGGTACACCTATTTACCGTTCATTGCCGAGCGTGCCCACGGCTTATCCGCGACGTAACGATGAAGGGTTGGATCCGGCGGAGGGGCTCGCCTCGGTGGAGGCTTTATATTTAGCGTTAAAATTATTGGGCCATGATGACCCCAGCCTGTTGTCTCAATACCACTGGCGAGAGGAATTTTTGAAATCAGTCGCTCTTTTTAAGATCTAACAAACTGAGTCGGATGGCTTCACCGGCGGCAGCCAAACCAAAAGCGCCTGCGATGTGTGATGCTGTGCCGTAGCCCCATTCGCAATTCGGTCTTAACTCTTCATCTTCGGGAATTTCGCCACCAGGCAAACCAGCACAATCTGTGGGCTGAGTGAAAGGTTCATCCGACCAAACACAGGAAATATTAAAAAGTCCCTTGCGCGGAAAATTATAATTCTGTCTCAGTCGTTTTCGCACCAACATCATGAGGGGGTCATCGCGCGACGCGGTGATATCAGTAACTTTAATGCGGGTGCCATCGAGTCGTCCCGCACAGCCGCCGACACTCACCATTTTTAAATGACGATTTCGCACTTCATTAATGAGTCCACACTTTGGTGAAAGTGCATCGATGGCATCGATGACGACTCCGGTAAATCCTTCGAGAAACTCGCTCGGGTTAGTACGTGAAATAAAGCGGGTGATTTCGGTAATTTTAATATCGGGATTAATCGCCCTCGCTCGGGCCGCCATGACTGAGGTTTTATTAAGACCTTCGTTTCCTGCGAGCGCGTGGAGTTGTCGATTAGTATTAGAGGTACAGACGGCATCGCCATCGACCAGAATAATTTCGCCGACCCCTGAGCGGGCTAGTGCTTCAACCGTCCAGGATCCCACACCTCCTAAACCAATGACCATGAATTGACTTTCTTTTAAATGATTCAACCCGGCTTTGCCATAGAGACGGCCAATACCAGCGAATCGGTTTAAGTAGGGCGTATCCATGAAACGTGAAAATAGATAATTTATATTAAAACCAAGGAGCAAGGTTGATGTTCGAGACTTGAAAGCGTCATGAACTTAAAGATGCTTATTTTCATTATGGCAGAACCGGCTTCCCACATTCCTAAACTTGTCGAAGTAGATCCTACGCCACTTTGGTATCGGATAACCGGCAAGCTTATCTCCGCGATATTTATCGGCTTAATTATAACACTCGGATTCATTGTTCGCGACTATCTACGGGTTGACCCTTTCGTTAGTGTTTACCGTCAGTGCCGAAAGCCGCTCATTCAATATCACTTGGAGAAAAATACTTGGCCTGCGGATTTCGACTTCGCCAAATCCTCTGCAGATTTAGCAGCCTATGGATTTAATGAGGCAGTCAAGAAGTCGATGGGAGATTGCGATATACCCGGCAAGTGGAGTTTTACGTTTAACCAAGGTCCGATGGGGCCATGCAATCCAACAATTATTTTCCAACCCACAGAGCCAGATATTTTTTCTCGCAGGGTTCTCCTGATTTTAGACAAGAGATTAGATGATGGAGTTCCTGAGACGGGAGACTTCCGAGTAACTGATGAGTTGGGCGCGTTTAAGTTGAAGAGCGAGTAATTGCTTCGGCTCGAGTTCTTAAGTCGGCCTCATACAGTGCTTCGACTAGTTCATCGAGATCGCCCGCCAAAACTTGTTCGATGCCGTGAACCGTTAAATCAATACGGTGATCGGTAATACGATTTTGGGGAAAGTTATAAGTGCGAATACGTTCGGAACGATCGCCCGATCCAATCATATTTTTGCGAGTGTCGGCCCGAAGTTCGCGTTCCTTGGCTCGGGTTAAATCAAGCAGGCGCGAACGTAAAACGCGGAGGGCTTTTTGCCGATTGCGTAATTGGGAACTTTCGTCGGCGCAGTAAACCATTAACCCGCTGGGCTTATGGATAATTTGCACGGCTGACTCAGTTTTATTCACGTGCTGTCCGCCCGCTCCACTGGCTCGAGCCACAGTCATATCTAAGTCTTCAGGTCTTAAAACTACTTCAGCCTCTTCCGCTTCGGGTAAAACAGCCACGGTCGCGGCGGATGTATGAACGCGGCCAGAACCTTCCGTTGCAGGTACGCGTTGAACTCGATGAACGCCGGCCTCATGGCGCAGAAGGGCGGTGGCGCCTTCGCCCTCAATTAAAAGTACAGCTTCGCGAACTCCACCCAAATCACTGTGTGAGAGAGAAAGTAGTTCGTACTTCCAACCCTTTTTTTCGGCAAAGCGAGTGTAGGCACGTAAAAGTTCCGAAGCGAACAAGGAAGCTTCTTCGCCGCCGGTACCGGCACGAATTTCAACCATCGCATTTCGAGAGTCATCAGGATTAGGCGGAAGTATAGAACGAATTAAGGTGACTCGGGCAGTTTCGACGGCGGGTGTAAGGCGTAAAATTTCTTCCTCCGCCATTTTGCGAATTTCTGGGTCTGACTCTTTTTGCAGTGCGATGGATTCGGCCAATTCTTTTTCGAGGGCCGTCAGGGCGTCGTCGGCTTTGACTGCTTTAGAGGTAAAACGTAGTTCAGCCCCGAGTGCTGCGGCTTTTCGGCTATCACCAAAGGTAGCAGGGTCGGCCATGAACCCCTCCAGCTCGGTTAGGCGCTGGCGGAGGCTGGAAAGGTCGGGTCTAAGTGGTATTTCGGCCATTGGGTCGGGTTCGGGCTTGGAGATAGCCCATTCGTAGGTTATTTAATGGAGGGTTGTTGACTCACACCGCAAGCCCTTACCATTAACCCACTTTAAATATATGTCATTAAAGGAATCGGCCCTCCGGGGTAGTCACGTTCTTACCTGTATTTGGGATTTTGATAAAACTCTTTGTCCTGGGTACATGCAGACCCCTCTATTCCGCGCCTTTGGCGTGGATGAAGATCAGTTTTGGCGCGAAACAAATTTATTACCTGCGCTCTATTTGCAAAAAGGAATCCGCACTTCAAAAGATTCTGTCTATTTAAATCACTTACTGAGTTATGTAAAATCGGGCCCACTCAAGGGATTAACTAATAGTCGCCTGCGCGAATTGGGTGCTGATATTGAACTTTGCAAAGGCCTACCCGAATTTTTCCCAGCACTTAAGGAGATGGTAATCGAGTTAGGTAAAAAGCATAACATCGAAGTCACTCTCGAACATTACATCGTTAGCACAGGTTTGGCGGAGATGATTCGCGGAACTAAATTAGCGCAACACTGTGACGGAATTTACGGCTGTGAGTTTTTAGAAGAACCACTACCTCCCCATTTCACGAAGCAGGACGAACTCAATTTACAATTACCGTCCGAAATCACCCAAGTGGCGGCGATGGTAGATAATACCATCAAGACACGATTCATTTTCGAAATTAATAAGGGCTCTAATAAGGATAGTACGATTGACGTGAATGCGGTGGTTCAGTCCGAAGATCGTCGAGTGCCTTTTGCTAATATGATTTATATTGCTGACGGCCCCAGCGATGTCCCGGCCTTTTCGTTATTACGTAAAAACGGCGGTAAAGCCTTTGCGGTTTATGTGGAAGAAAACCAGGCAGAATTCGCACAGAACGACGCACTCTTACAATCTGGCCGCGTGCATGGTTATGGTCCGTGCGATTATTCTGCGAACGGCTTTACCCCCAAGTGGATTCGTCATGCTCTGACCACGGCGGTGGAACGTTTGGCGCAAGAACGCACCCGTGTTTTAGCGGCACGAGTAACGAGACCTCCACGCCACCTCTCCACCGATCCCGTTTTACCACGTCAGGATACGACTGCCCAAGGTAATCTTTTTGAATAAACTCTATTATGCCTGCACCCGCTCGTAAGCGTTCAGCTAGTTTGGCTAAGCCCGCCAGTGAAAGTCATCCCGTTCTCGCCATTATTTTGGGATTAATTGGAACCTTTATTTTGGTGGCGATGGTCTTTCACAGTAAAAGCGATCAAACGTTATTTCCGCAGTGGATAGAAACTAAGTTTCAATTGCAGACTTCCTCGGATGTAGCGACGGAACATAATCCCTGTGGGCTTTTCGGCGCAATGGTAGCAGTTATTTTATTTAGTTTATTTGGTTATACTGCTTTTTTAATTCCCGCATTTTTATTTGCAGCGGCTTGGTTCTCTTTAAATCACCGCGCCCACACTTTGTGGCCAACTAAAACTTCGTTAATGCTGGCTTGTATTATCTTGGGTGCACCGGTGATCACGATGAGTTTAGGTGGAACTACCTCGGGCGCTTTCGATTCGAGTGGGGCTGGTGGTGTCACGGGTGAATTTTTATACACGCAACTCTGCCAACCTGTCTTAGGAGACTATGGTGCGTGGATCCTTATTTTTCCTTACGGATTTTGCTTATTAGGCGTGTTAGCGGATGATCCCAAAGCGACTTTGTCAGCTTGGATAACAGAGTTAAGAGATATGTTTGGTGCTTGGAATGCGGAGCGCAAGGAAGCAGCAAAACGCGAAGCCTTGGAACGTAAACAAAGAGCCGAGCGGGTTGCGGAACTGCGTCGCAAACAAATGGAAATTAAGAATGTTGAGATTGCGGCTCCCGTCGTCGTCGTGCCCGAGCCTAAAAAAGTTGAAAAGCCGGAAGAAGTTCCAGTGGTTGCGTTGGTCACAACTGAAGATGTAAAAATTACTCCAGGTTTAACTAATCCAACCGTCACCACGCCAGCCCCGGCTCCTAGGATTCAAACTCCTATCCTAACCACTTTTGGCACTCAAAAATTTGCCGTAACCAGAACCGATAAAATCGAGAAGGCTAATGCTTCGGCTCAGCTGAAGAAAAAAGGCGATTACACTTTCCCCACCATCAGTCTGCTTAACGAGCCCGTGGTCGATAAGGAAACACCGGTCGAAGATTTTAAAAAGCGAGCAAGTGATTTGATTGAGACCCTGATGCAGTTTAAAGTTTCGGTGGTACCGGTGGACCCAGAGGCGGGCATCGATGTTGGCATTCAACAAGGTCCATCCATTACCCGCTACGAAATTAAACCTGCTCCCGGGGTACGCGTAGAAAAGATTTCTAATCTCTCGAATAATATCGCGATGAATTTATCGGCAGAGTCTGTTCGAATTCTAGCACCGGTTCCAGGTCGAGGCACGGTGGGAATTGAAATCCCCAATCTCCACCGCAAAGATGTTTTACTGCGTGAAATTATTCAGTCGAAGGCTTGGACGGAATCGACGATGGAAATTCCAGTAGTCTTAGGCGTAGATAGCGTAACCAATAAACCAGTGATCCAAGATTTGGCCAAGATGCCACACTGCTTAATCGCTGGTGCGACGGGTCAAGGTAAGTCGGTTTGTATCAATTCATTTATCATCTCCATTTTGTATCGTTGTACGCCAGAGGATTTGAGATTCATCATGGTCGACCCCAAGGTGGTTGAGTTACAGGTTTATTCTAAACTCCCCCACCTTTTAATTCCGGTAGAGACTGATCCACGTCGAGTGCCCGCAGCACTCAAGTGGTTGATTACTGAAATGCAGCGTCGCTATAAAATCTTTGCTAAGTGCGGCGTGAAAAATATCACCGGCTTTAACGCTAAAATTAAAAAAGAAGCGGGCGTTCCTAAACAAGAAGAACTGCCGCTGAGTGCTGACGAACAAGCAGCGGCACGCGAAGCGGCTGAGTCGGTTATCGATGATGGCTTATCTATACCGACAACCAAATTACCTTATATTGTTTGTATTATTGATGAGATGGCTGACTTAATGATGGCGGCAGCGAAAGAAGTGGAGACTTCGATTGCACGTTTGGCCCAGTTAGCTCGTGCCGCCGGTATTCACTTAGTCTTAGCGACCCAGCGTCCTTCAACGGACGTGATTACTGGATTAATCAAAGCAAACTTACCCACGCGTATTGGTTTCAAGGTTGCATCTTATGTCGACTCACGAACCATTTTGGATCGTATCGGGGCAGAAACTTTAGTCGGTCGCGGCGATATGCTTTTCGTTCCACCAGGAAGTGCCTCTTTAAGTCGCGTCCAAGGTGCGTACGTCGGTGAGCAGGAAGTGTCTGCGATTATTGATTATATTAATGAGAAGAACGGCCCGCCAGAGTTTGCTCAAGAAGTCGTTGATGCGATTGAGGAAGGCTCAAGTGAAGACTTTGAAGGCGGCGAGGGGGATGGAGAAGAGGGCGACGACCCAATGGTCGCTCAAGCCTGGTCGATCATTAAAGAAAATCAGCGCGCATCCGTTTCTATGTTACAGCGTCGCCTTAAACTCGGATACAATCGAGCCGCCCGTATTATGGATATCTTGCACGACCGCGGCCTTGTGGGACCTGAGAACGGTTCCAGCCCTCGCGAAATTATAGGCAAGTAACCGCCTAGTTTTTCTTAACAGGACTATCTGTTGTAGCTGGAGCGGCCGCACCGTCGGAATTACTAGCTTTAGGTTTCTTAACTGGCTTGGGCGCTGCTTCGTCGGTTGTGCTAGCATCCTCAGCGGGCTTCTTCGCTTTGGGCTTTTTAATTTCTTTGGCTACTGCTGCAACTCCGACGGTAACGGCACCTACGGTTTGAGCGTTGATGACTGAGCCGGCGGGAGTGGATTTATCCGTATCGGTTCCGATGGCTGATAATTTAGCAACTTCATCGAGCGCTGCTTTGGCGGCATCGTTGGCTATCTGTGTGGCGGCATCGATTGAATTGCCTACAATGGAAACTGGGTCGGCATTATTAGCTACGACAGGTACTTCATCGGTTGCTTTTGTTTTTTTAGATTTTGGAAGAGCCACTGATGTATCCTGGGGCACACTCGGATCGGCTACGATGGTGGCAGTGCTTTTCGAGTTCTTTTTAGTTGGAGCCGTAGCGGGTGCAGCTGGGTCGGTTGCCGCAGCGGCGATAAAGAAGGTTAGGACGAATAAGTTCATAATAATAGAACACCTAAGAGTAGTGGAGGTTTCATCCTTTGTCGGGACAAAAACAAATAATAACAAGGCAGGCATGCTGAAATGGCCGATTAGGGCTTCTAATGGCACCTTTCGTTGGTGGAGGAAATTTATTTGCCACCCGACCGCCTCGAGACCAATTCATAGATATGGCTGAAATCAAAAATTTGTTCATCCAAAACAAAAACTGGTCAGAAGAAATTCGACGCAAGCAGCCTGAGTTTTTCGAAATTCTTTCTAAGCAACAAAGTCCAAGATACCTCTGGATTGGCTGTTCCGATAGCCGTGTTCCTGCAAATGAAATTGTAGGCTTACTGCCAGGTGAATTATTTGTGCATCGCAATGTCGCTAATGTTGTTGTGCATTCCGACTTAAATTGTTTGTCAGTTGTGCAGTACGCGGTCGAAGTTCTTAAGGTTGAGCATATTATTATCTGTGGTCACTACGGCTGCGGTGGTGTGCAAGCTGCACTCGAGAGACGTAAATTAGGTCTGATTGATAATTGGTTGCGTCACATTCGCGACGTGCACCACAAACACGTTCTGGCCGTTGAAAGCGTTCTAGAGCCGCTTAAGTTAGATACGTTGTGTGAGCTTAACGTCGTTGAGCAGACCTTAAATATTTGTCAGACGAGCATCGTCCAAGATGCCTGGGCACGTGGACAAAAACTTCAAGTACATGGATGGATTTATGGCCTACGTGACGGCTTGATTAAAGATCTCGGTATGAATGTAGATTCGCTCGAAAGTCTTACGCCGGCCTATGGTAAGGTCTTAGCACGCTACCGCGCTAAGAAGTAATCACTAAGGCTTTCGTGTAATTGATTTAGTTGAGTTAAGTTTCTTTGTGGCAGGATGATTTCTGAAGATCGTCCGCGTGAGCGACTGACTCGACTCGGCCCACGTGCGCTCATGGACGCTGAACTCTTTGAATTATTAATCGGCGCTGGTTCGCGCGGCTTCTCCGCTCAACAGGTTTCGCATGCCTTGATTGAACAAGCGGGAAGTTTGGCGGAGATGGCTCGATGGGAGACCGCTGACTTCGAGCGTGTGCATGGACTCGGCCCAGCGAAGGCGGCTGAGTTGGCTGCGGCGATGGAGTTGGCTCGGCGCATTCGTGAGCGTGATCACGATCCTGGCGATAAATTAGATACGCCCATAAAAGTTTGGACGAGGCTGGAGCCATTGTCGTCGAGTCTCTCCGTTGAAAAATGTTGGGTGCTTTGTTTGAATCGACGGAACCGATTAATCACGATTCAAGAAGTCAGTTCGGGCACAGCGACCAGTTCATTACTTCATCCGCGTGAAGTTTTCCGTCAGGCTCTTCGCTACGGTGCGCCGGCTGCGATTGTGGCGCATAATCATCCGAGTGGTGATCCATCGCCTAGTTCGGCCGATCGGGCGGTTACGCGACAGTTGGTAGAGGCAGGAAGGGTGATCGGAGTCGAACTTCTCGATCACGTGATTATTGGTCGCCCGGAATCAGACCCCTTAGGGAAGGGCTGGTTTAGTTTTGGTGAAGCCGGACTGATTTAAAAGGATCCCCCGCCTGTGCCGATTCCGATTGGAGCTCCAGTTGATCCTGGATTTAGGTGGGCGGTACATTGCCACGGCTCGGACGAGGCCGGTCGGGTTACACCTCCCGTATATTATGTTCGTAGGGTACGGAGGCTGCCGCGGGTGTCGAGCACTGCAGGGGAGGACTAACGTCCACAGAATTCGATAAAATGCAAGCCGACTCACTCGTTAAATGAAACGGGCCGTACTTGCGTACGGCCCGGGCTATGGCAGCCAACAACGATAAATTACTCTGGGGTACTTTCGCTGGCACCTAAGGTCATGCCGCCAACGACCTGAACTTTCTCGAGAATGATTTTTTGTAACTCTTCGAGAACTTTAGGATTTTTCGCGAGGTGGTCTTTCGCAGCTTCGCGGCCTTGGCCGATGAGCTGACCATTATAAGCGATCCATGCGCCTTTCTTTTCCAGAATCTTGTGTTCGATACCGAGGTCTAAAACAGAACCCGTGCGGGAGATGCCTTCGTTATACATGATGTCGAACTCACACTCGGTGAAAGGAGGAGCGACTTTGTTTTTAACGACTTTAACTTTGGTGCGATTGCCGATTACTTTACCGGTGGGCTCTTTGATTTGTCCGATTCGACGAATATCGATTCGAATGGAAGAGAAGAATTTAAGAGCGCGACCACCAGGAGTGGTTTCTGGGCTACCGAACATCACGCCGATTTTTTCGCGAATTTGGTTGGTAAAAATAACGACGCAATTTGTACGGCTGATGGCAGCGGTGAGGCGGCGCATTGCTTGGCTCATCATGCGGGCTTGTACGCCGATGGTTGAATCGCCCATCTGACCGTCTAATTCTTGTTTTGAAACTAGGGCTGCGACGGAGTCGATGACGATTACATCCACCGCGCCTGAACGAATTAATGTTTCGGCGATGTTAAGCGCGTCTTCACCGGATTCAGGCTGGGACACTAAAAGATTATCGAGATCTACGCCGACAACTTTTGAGTAACGTGGATCGAGAGCGTGTTCGACGTCTACGAAAACGGCGTTGCCACCTTGGCGTTGGACTTCGGCGATAATGGAAAGACAGAGGGTGGTTTTACCAGAAGATTCAGGCCCGAAGATTTCGATGATACGACCGCGGGGTAGTCCGCCTACGCCCAGGGCAAGGTCGATGGCTACAGAGCCGGTCGACACGGTTGATACTTGCATCTTGGTGGCGTCGCCCATGCGCATGAGGGTTCCGTCGCCGTACTGTTTGTTGATAGCTGAGAGGGCGAGATCGAGAGTCTTGCGCTCTGAGGATTGAACGGCCGCTTTTTCTTTGGCGGTGGAGTCGGTCTTAGTAGTAGACATAGGGTTAATTAGATTGGGCTACGGTGAGACTATTTTGGGAGATGGCAAGTAAAAATGAACATTTGTTCACTATATTATTTTACCTAGGCAAATCTGGGGTTAGAACGTAAATAAACCCTCTAACCAGCCTTTTTCCTCGGTTTTTTCCTCAGAATCGGACTTCTTAGGGGCTAATGGTGCCGCACCTTTACCCTTTGGGATATCGCGATGGGTTAGGGCGAGAAGCTTCGCTTTTTCAGCGTCATAAACGGCAAGTTTTTCGAATCCCCTGGTCATGAGTTTTCCCGCAATCTGATCACGTACGCGCTGGGCTATTTTGGCACCGCTTGGGCTATCGCAGCCGAGCACCACTGCGATGACGCGGTGGTTATTATTACGAGCGGTGGTGACAATAGAGGCGTTCGCTGCGATGGTCCAACCGGTTTTAAATCCATCGCACCCCGGGTAGGAGTTAAGAAGGTGATTGTGGTTGTTTAGTAGAACACATTTCAGTCCCGGGCGAAAATTAAATTCTTTGCAGCAGGTAAAAGTAAACGCGTCTTTCAGGGTGGTTAACTGTACACAGAGTTTAGCCAAGTCGCGAGCGGTGGTGGTGTCATGGGGTCCGGCTCCATAAGTAAGACCGTGAGGTGAAACGAAGCGCGTATTCGTCATGCCTAATTCTTTGGCACGAGTATTCATTCGTTCGACGAATTCTTTGACGGTTGGTGCGCGAGTGAGTGCGAGTGCCACCGCCGAATCGTTAGCCGATTGAAGCATCAGGGCGTATAATAAATCTTTAACGGTAAACTCTTCGCCAACGGCTAACCATACTTGCGAACCGCCGATTTGGGTAGCTTCTTTACTTATTTTAACCAGTGAGTTGAGGTTTAATTGTTGATCGCGGGCGTCTTCTAAGATGAGAAGAAATGTCATTAGTTTAGTAACACTGGCGGGATGGCCCAGCCTGTCGGCAGTGGCTTCGGATAAAACCATCCCCGTATCAGCGTCCACGCAAATGGTTCCATTGTAGGTTGCTCCCAATTCCGAGTATTTATCTTCTGCCGCCCAACCACTATTCAAAATAAAAAATAGAAGGCTCGTGAGAAGGAGTCGGTGCACGGTTTTATTGCTTGCGACTCGGGAGTTTTCGGCAAGACCAATTCTTGATAAATTGTTAATGAAAATATTTTTACTAAGACATGCTCATGCCGAGCCCGGAGAGGTAGATTCGGCTCGTCCACTGTCGTCTAAAGGAAATAAGCAAATGGATGGGTTACCTGTAGAATATTTACAGAAGGCGTTGAAAGAAATTTCAGTAGCGGAACACAGTCCATACCTACGGGCGACCCAGACCGCACAATTGCTCAAAAAATACGGCAAAGGTCTCACCCTTAAGAAACTATCAGGAATTTTGCCCGACGATCATTATCGTCGCACCGCACTGATGTTGGCCAAGACAACCAGGCCACGATTTTTGGTGGGTCACAATCCTCACCTCACTGGTTTGGTGGGTTTATTACTGGGATTACGGGCGGGCGAAGAGGGCGTACGTTTTCGCAAGGCAGGATTGATGGCCCTCGAAAGATTAACTTTGCCGACGGATGGACACCCATACGGTCGTTGGAGATTACTCTGGTACATCATTCCCGAATAAAAAATGACAAGGTTCTGGGCTGACTTACGCCGTTCATCGCTTTAACGCTAGAGCATGTCGACACGCCACCGCTTCATTTGGATTGCTGTAGCGGTGACACATTTGGCGCTGATGGCCGGCTTGGTGGTGAGCGATCAAGGCTTGTTCGGGGGTCGTCGACTTAACGCAGAAAATTTCGTGACCGTTTCGTTAGTTAACGAAATCAATCCTGAACCTGTTTCAACAAATTCGAATTCTGCCCCGAAGTCCTCCGAAAATTTATCTTGGGCGAACTCGGCTTCAGTGGAGAATAAAATTAGTTTACCAGTGGACTTAGCAGTCGTGCCAACGGTGCACCACCAGTCGTCCCTCTACAGTCCACCTATTTTTTTAGTTCGTGAGAATCCTCAATACCCTGCGGATGCATTAAGGGAGAGCCGCCAAGGAAAAGTGGTAGTAAAAGTTTTTATTTCAGCTCAAGGAAAAGTGGAATCGACCCAGATTTTAGAAAGTTCGGGATCATTGGTTTTAGATCAAGCGGCCGAGTTAGCGGCGCGCTCATCGCAGTTCAATCCGGCTGAACGTGATCATCAGCCAGTCAGTGCTGAGGCTACGGCTACGTATCGATTTGAATTACGTTAATTAACTTTTTGGTAATTTTTATCTTCACCTAAAAGAAGGTTTTTTAGGTGAGTCCAGTCAGCTTCATTTATCTTACGGTCCATTATGAGACGGGTAATTTGTGGACCGAGATGATCCGCCTCATTGCCGCCGTAATAGACCGACCAAAGAGATCGTGTGCTATCAGGAAGCATCGCGAAGCGAATATCACCAATTAATATTCCAGATTCTTTAATGCTGCAGGCATTCCAGCCCTGAGTGAAATAAGTGAAGTCGCTAATCATTTTTTCGCCCTCCGATCCTTGAGGGGGATTACCGGCACTAGTGAGAGTCCAGGCCAATTGTTTTTCTCCTGGCGCAATGAGCGTATCGGTAAATGGCACAACTCTTACCGCAGCTACTTGCCATTGGCCTTCATAGAGCCAAACGCCTCGCCATAGAATAAGATTTGAAATGGTTGGTTTTATGGCGAGACGCTCAGGTGAAATTTTTTGTTGTGTCAACCACACACGCAGTGATTTTTCCGCGCGCGCATGCTGATAAATTCCTAGCCCAGCATAACTACAAAACCAAACTAAACCGATTGCCGCGATTTTCTTGGAAGATTTTTTCAGAGCGATAATCGTCAAAATTAATAAAGGTAGGGTCGCAAAAATATCAACGATGGGCAAGCAGTCCCACGCATAACGTATTTCATTAAATGGCCATAGGAGCATGGTGCCATAACTCGTACAACCATCGCAGAGCAGGTGAGTGAGCGTACCCGCCAATGCCGGAATCACTAACTCGCGCCAATTTACACCTGGTTTGTTAATCCATTTAAAAAACCAGGCGGTAAAACCTGCACATACCATAGCCCAGATGGGCATGAAGGAAAAACTATGGGTGAAGTGTCGGTGCCAGCGAAAAGAAGACAGAGGGTCGTCGACGCTGCGGATGAATACATCGATGTCAGGAATTTCAGCGGCCAGAAATGCAGCGACAGCTGCTGCGGGTAAAGAACCACCTTTGCGGGCCACCACGACGCCAGTAGAAAGTCCAAGCGCGGCGTGGGTGAGATTGTCCATAAGTTCATATAAATTGTTTGGATAAGAAAAGCGAAGCGGAACTTTTAAAATATTCCCAAACTTGACTCAACACTGCAGGTAAATAGAGTCTCACTCTCTTACCTTATGCGATTTGGCATTAATACATTCTTATACACTTCTCCTTTTACCGATAAAGAAGTTAAACTCTTTAAACGTTTTAAAAAATGGGGGTTTGATACCGTTGAAATCGCAATTGAAAGTCCTGACCATATCCACCCAGCTTTTGTTAAGATTGCCGCCGAAAAAGCGGGAATCCAAATTGGAGCGGTTTGCGCGGCGATGGGTCCGGGCCGAGATTTTCGTGGTAGTGTTAAAGATCAACAAACCGCGATGGTTTATTTGATGGCGCTGATCGACCAGGCGGTGGCTTTGAATTCTCCACGTGTGATTGGACCGATTTATTCTGTGGTTGGGCTGACGGGTGCCCATGACGAAAAAACTAAGTCCCAGCATTTTAAGTTGGTGGTTAAAAATCTCAAAAAATTGGCAATCTACGCCGAACAACGAAAAATTGAATTATGCATTGAGCCGCTTAATCGATTTGAAACCGATTTTCTCAATACCGTAGACCAAGGCTTGAAATTAATTAAAGCGGTTGGATCTAAGTATGTAAAATTACACCTCGATACATTTCATATGAATATTGAGGAGAAAAATCAGGCCACCGCTATTCTTAAAGCGGGTAAACACATCGGACATTTTCATGCCTGTGGTACCGATCGAGGTATCCCTGGTGAAGACTCTTTAGATTGGAAACCCATCGTCGCCGCACTTAAAAAAGTAGGCTATCAAGGTGACGTGGTCATTGAATCCTTTACGCCAGATGTTAAAGTGATTGCGCGCGCGGCAGCAATTTGGCGAACAATCGTACCAAGAAAAGACGACATCCCTGTTAAGGGTCTCCAAAACCTTCACCGGTTTTTTGGTCGAACGAAATAGTTTTATGCGCCTGTTTCTTTTAATTGTTTCAGTTTCACTCGCTACGTTACTGTGTGCTGCAGACAAAAAGAACGTTTTACTTATTGCAGGATTACCCAGTCACGGTCCTGGTGAGCATGAACATAATGCCGGCGTCCAACTTCTGGCTGCTGGTTTAAAGCAGGCCGTACCCGATCTCGTTAATATTAATGTTTCACTCAACGGTGGATGGCCGTCCGATGAACAAATTGCCCTAGCGGATACGATTGTCATTTATTCTGACGGCGGAAAAGGGCATCCAGCACTTCCTCATCTTGATCAACTCGCCGGGAAAATGTCTACCGGTTGCGGATTTGTTTGTCTTCACTATGCGGTAGAGCCCGCTTACGAGCGTGCGGGTTGGTTGAGCGAAGATGGCAAACCCGTGAGTCCACCGCCAGCAGGACGATTTTCTACGGGCAGGGGAGCAAAGGAATTCAAAGAATGGCTCGGTGGTTACTTCGAGAACTATTATTCAGTAAATCCACATTGGACGGCAGATTTTAAATCATTACCCGATCATCCGATTAGTCGCGGAGTGAAAGCGTTTAGTTCCAGAGACGAGTGGTATTTTCATATGCGTTTTAAGGATAAGATGGAAGGTATTACGCCTATTCTAATCTCTAATGTCCCTCTCGAAATAATTAGTTCTAAGGATGGAGATTACGTGGGTAATCCTGATGTTCGCCGGGATGTCTTGGAGGAAAAGAAGCCTCAGATTGTTGCCTGGGCAGTGAGCCGAAATGATGGTGGCCGCGGTTTCGGTTTTTGTGGCGGGCATTATCATTCCGGTTGGGCCAATGATAATCAACGCATGCTGGTTCTTAATGCGATTCTCTGGACAGCAAAGGCCGAGGTTCCGGCCGGTGGTGTTATCACCCAATT
This sequence comes from Opitutia bacterium, assembly GCA_037138415.1. Lineage (GTDB taxonomy): Bacteria > Verrucomicrobiota > Verrucomicrobiia > Opitutales > UBA953 > UBA953. The sequence continues at coordinate 18,635 of JBAXIK010000017.1, forward strand.
TTCACCAGACGAACTCGCTGCAAACCAAGACAAGAAGCCTGTTCGTAAATAATCTCTTTAGAAAAGCACGATGGTCGTTTGACCTATGCACCAGGCTGGCAATTCTATGTCTATGTCTAAGCATATTGCAATTATCGGCGGAACATCGGGCATAGGTCGTGCCACCATTAATCAGCTTAAGTCCAAGGGGTATACTTTGCATATCGCATGTCGTTCGCCCGAGAAGTTGTCTGATCTCGATATCTCAGCGCAAATGTTCGACGCCACCGCGCCTGGTTCATTGGTGTGGCCCGAAAAACTGGATGGCTTGGTTTATTTTCCAGGTACGATTCAGTTAAAACCTTTTCACCGTTTAACGGCGGAAGACTTCCTTAAAGATTTCCAAGTAAATTTATTAGGAGCTGTTGCTGCGCTGCAGTCAGCCTTACCCGCACTCAAAGCATCGGGAAATGCATCGGTTGTTTTATTTTCAACGGTCGCCGTCGCTCAAGGTATGCCGATGCACGCGAGTATTGCTTCCGCTAAAGGTGCGGTAGAGGGATTGACGCGAAGTTTAGCTGCGGAGTGGGCACCAGTGATTAGAGTGAATGCGATTGCGCCATCGCTCACCGATACACCTTTAGCTGCCGGATTACTTAATTCGGATTTAAAGAAAGAAGCTTCAGCCAAGCGTCACCCCTTGCAGCGCATTGGCTCATCGGACGAGTTTTCGGAAATTGTAGAATTTTTACTTTCCGATGCTTCGCGTTTTATGAGTGGACAAATTATGCACGTCGACGGCGGTTTATCGTCGGTAAAACTTTTCTAAAAAAATAAGCCCAGAATGCGTGAGCACTCTGGGCTTAGGTGAAGTTAAACTAAAACTAGATTAAAATCGAAGTAGGAGCTTCGATGATTTGTTTTAACGCTTGGAGAAATTGTGCGCCATTAGCTCCGTCGACCACGCGGTGATCACCGGAAAGACCAATAATCATGCGCTGACCTATCACGATACGATCGGAAGCATCAACGACGGGCTTCTTGATGGTGGCTCCGACGGATAAAATGGCAGCGTTCGGAGTGTTAATGATACCAAAGAACCCGGTGACGCCGTACATACCGAGATTTGTTACGGTGAAGGTAGAGCCAGACATTTCCGCAGGCGAAAGTTTCTTTGCGCGTGCTTTGTTGATGAGCGCTTTTGCGTCGAGCGCGATTTCCTTAAGCGACTTGGAGTGTGCATCGCGAATAACGGGAGTTACTAAGCCGTCTTCGAGTGCGACACCAAAGGCCAAGTGAACTGCGGAGTGCTGACGAATGGTCGTACCAGCCCATGAAGCGTTGACGGCAGGAATTTTACGCAGTGCTTCAGCAGAAGCTTTTAAGATGAAATCATTTACTGAAAGTTTGAGCGCTGATTCACCACTGGCTTCGGCGAGACGTTTATTTAAAGTTTCGCGCATCGCTAAGAGCGGAGCAGCGTCCACTTCAACTTCGAGGTAGAAGTGCGGAACGGTATTTTTAGATTCTACTAAGCGACGTGCAATCGTGGCGCGCATTCCGCTGACAGGTTGATCGGCATCGGCTTGAATTCCTTTACCGTCGGCAGGAGGGGTTACGGCAACATTAACTGGGCCGCTAGGTGCGGCGGATGCAACTGGAGCTGAGCCTGCGGCTGCAACATCACGAGCTACAATGCGACCCCCTGGACCAGTTCCAGAAAGTGAAGCTGCATTAATCGCTGCTTTTTCTGCCATACGTTTGGCGTAAGGAGAAATGATTGTACGACTACCGTCGGTTTGAACAGGGGCAGGAGAGTTAGAAGATTTAGGTGCTTCGGGAATGCAAGGAATACCGGTGGACTCAGGAATCGCTGGAGCTGATTTTGCAGGCGCAGCTTTTGCTTTTGGATCGGGAGCTTTTTCATCCTTTTTACCAATTGCGCAAATAGGATCACCCACGGGGAGTTGAGAGCCTGCGGCGGCGTAAATTTTCAAGATGGTTCCTGGAACGGTGCAGGAAAGTTCCATGGTCGCTTTATCGGTTTCGATTTCCGCGAGGATATCTCCAAAGGCCACCACTTGGCCTTCTTTAATATTCCATTTAACAAGTGTACCCACCGACATCGTGTCGGAAAGTTTGGGCATATCAATAATTTCAGCCATGGTGGAAGTGTGTTATAAAATTAGGCGAGAACTTTGAGGGCTGCTTCGACGACGCGTGCAGGATAGGGTAATTGTAAGTCCTCTAATTTTTTGGAATAAATTTGGGGAGCGTCGATGGAGGAAACTCGACCAATCGGCGCATCTAATTCATCGAACGCGCGGGCTTGAATTAAATAGGCGACTTGGGCATCAACTCCGCAGAAAGGTTTATTCTCTTCAACGAGGAGTGCGCGGTGAGTTTTTCGTACAGAGGCTAGAATTGTTTCTTCGTCGAGTGGACGAATAGAACGCAGATCAACCACCTCAACGCTTACGCCGTGTTCTTTCTCAAGAATCTCAGCGGCTTTGAGTGAGGTAATGACGGCGCGACCGTGGGCGACGATGGTGAGATCGGTGCCTACGCGTTTAATGTCTGCCACGCCGATGGGAACGATGTAGTCTTCATCAGGTACTTCGCCCTTATCATTATAAAGAATAGTATTTTCCATGACGTACACGGGATCGTTGTCGCGGATTGCTGCTTTTAATAATCCCTTCGCGTCGTAAGGAGTGGCTGGGCAAACTACTTTGATTCCAGGGTGGGAAGCGAGAATGGCTTCAGGAGTGTGTGAGTGAGTGGCACCGACGTTGGTTCCGCCGTTAGCGGGTCCACGAATCACGATGGGACAATTAATTAATCCGCCAGACATGTAACGAATGTTGCCGGCGTTGTTTACAATTTGGTCGAAGGCGACGTACGAGAAGGACCAGAACATTAATTCCATGACGGGACGAATGCCCAACATGGATGCACCGATGCCGAGGCCGATGAAGCCCGCTTCAGAAATCGGGGTATCCACAACGCGCTTAGGGCCAAACTCTTTGAGTAGGCCTTCGGTGATTTTATAAGCTCCGTTGAATTGAGCGACTTCTTCGCCCATGATGACAACGTTTTCATCGCGCTTTAATTCATCGCGCATGGCGGCTCGGAGTGCTTCTCTGTAGGAAATAATGGGCATGAAATTAATTATTCGAAAATAATGGTTCCGCTGCTGGTGGATTTTTTGCTGCGATTATCTTCTTCCCAGTAAATATGTTTGGTGATGTCGGCAAAAGTCGGCTCGGGTGATTCATCAGCGAAGACCGCCGCAGCATCGGCCTCTTCCATCGCGGCGGTATTAATCGACTCGACAAGCTCAGGAGTGAGAACGTTTTCACCAAGTAATTCTTTTTCAAAGAGAAATACCGGATCTTTTTTATCACGGTACACTTTGATTTCCTCTTTATCCCGATAGGTTTTATCGGGGTCGGCCATGGAGTGGCCGAAATAGCGGTACGTGAAAATTTCTAAAACGGTGGGTTTGGATTCTTCGTGGGCGCGTTTTAAAGCAGCGGCTGTTTTAGCACGCACCTCGTAAACATCGTGTCCATTAATCACATCCCAGGCCATGTTGTAACCTTCTGCGCGTTTAGCTAAGCAGCCTGGGTGAGCGGTAGAGCGCTCTTGGGATGTGCCCATCGAGTAGCCATTATTTTCGACGACGAAAACAACAGGCAGGTCCCAGAGTGAGGCTAAGTTATAAGCTTCGTGGACCGCACCTTGATTGACGGCACCATCACCCATGTAGGTGAAGCATGAACCTTTTTCTCCTCGGTATTTTACGGCGTAAGCGAGACCCGTTCCGAGGGGAGCTTGGCCACCGACGATTCCGTGACCGCCCCAATAATTTTTATCAGGAGCGAAGTAGTGCATCGATCCACCTTTACCTTTTGAGCACCCGGTTACTTTGCCGGTTAATTCTGCCATACATTCTTTCATGCTCATGCCGACCATCAGACCGTGCCCGTG
>JBAXIK010000018.1:0-22407 GCA_037138415.1 Opitutia bacterium
GTAACCACCTCCGTAGCCGCCGCCATAACCGCCGCCGTAGCCGCCGCCATAACCGCCGCCGTAGCCACCTCTACCGCCGCCATAGCTACCACCGCCATAGCTACCTGATTTGCCATAACCACGACTCTGAGAACCCCCGCTGGCATTACTTGCACCGCTAGTGCTTCCACTCGAAGAACTATTGGTGTTACCGTTATTTGGGTTTTCTTCACTCATAAATTAAAAGCGGCTATCTTCTACATATACTTGATCTTCATCTTGGAGAATGAAATCGGGCTCCTCGCCAGAATCAATTTTACGCATGTCTTTTAAAATTACCTCGGTCTCGCCGTCGGGCTTGAGTCGTTTAATGGCGACATCGGATCGACGTCCACGTGCTTGAATACCACCGGCAATTGATAGAGCTTTACCCAGCGTAAGATTCTCCTCGGGTGGGATGGTCACAGGACCCGCACGACCCACATAACCTGAAAGATAAACCCGTCGTTCCGCATAGGCGACAATGGCGATGATTAACTGAGGTTTTTTGAAATAACGGCTAAAGCGTTTGGTTAGTAAATCTTGTGCTTCGGTAATCGTTAAACCTGCGACAGGTACCAGTTGGTTTAAAAAGGGGACGTCAATGGTGCCATCAGGATTAATTCGACGCTCAATCACGGTATCATTTTCATTGATAACGCCGACGCGGATAAAATCTCGAGACCGAAGACGATAGGAAGTCTTGGCGAGTGCTGCTGGCTCAGATTTTACCTCGGCTGCGACGACAGGCTTAGTAGTTACCGTAGCGGGTGTAATGATTTCGTTTACAACTTCGGATACGGCTGGCTTGGATACTCGACCTAATTGTAAAGTCTCCCCTAAAATCTCCCCTGAAAGTCTAACCATACCCAATCCAAAAATAAAAACACAAAGAAAGACTGTGTATTTTCGGATGAGAAGAATCGGACGATCTAACATAAAAAATCTGCTGAGGAATGGGCCAACGTAAGATTTTTTAATAACGGAAAGTGGTCGAAAGATTAATGGAGTTCGCTTTAAAATTAGATGCGGGCGAGTTCTTAACTTTGGAATCTAAGGTATCAATCGTGGCAGCAAAACTAATATATTTATTATACCTCCAGTTGAAGCCAGCATTGAAGTCGAGTGTTTCAACCTGTGTGGTTCCCGAGACGACCTTACTTTTCAAAGCGTGAAAACTAAGCGCAAGATCTTCTAACAAGGAGTAGGACACGGTATAGCCCATGCTGTCGGTATTAATTGATCCTCCAGCAGCCGAAGCCGATATATCATGGACTAAATTTAGTTCATGAGTAAATTTTTCAGTTAAGTTATGGGAAAGCGTGAGATTGTAAGACAGGCCATTATTAGATACTCCATCCAAGTTCGAAGTAAAATAGCCGACGCTGGTTGTGATACGAATTTTACCAGAGGAAGTGGGCTGACCGTTAACCGTTAAGCCGATGAAATCTTTAGTAAATTTTTGTTGTCCAGCTGGACGGGTCACAGAATCAACCGTTCCAAGCGGCAGAGGTAATTTTTTTTGTGACGTATGGAAGTAAGGTGCGGCAGAGTAGTTGCTTAAATCATGCGTAAAATTGAGTCCATACTCTATCTTTTCGCTCGGAGTTTTATAGTTAAGACTGATGGGAATCGATTTGGTGTTAATCTCACTCAGAGTGTTTGTATTATAGGCAATATCCTCAAAAGAAGTACCTGAAGTTCCTAATGGGGATGTGGCCGTAGTGGTCTTAGTTTTAACGGGATTTAAGTAATGGTTATAGGAGTTCGTGAAACCTACTTTGAGGTTCAGTTTCTCGCTGAGTTTATAACCCACATTTAAGGAGTGAGAATAATTAGCTTGGCGTACTAAAGTTGCACCGAGAACTTTACCACTATCAGCACCCAAAATACCCGCCAAATTATCGTTTCGAGCAGACTCGTTATAAGAGGTAGAAACTCCAGCCGACAAAGGGCCTCCAGTCTCATAATTGGCACTCGCGCTGATATTAGTCTGACCTTTTTCTAAATCTTTATATTCTGATTTATTGTAACGTAAGAAAGATCGTGAGACCTTCATGCTCGCGGAAAGAGGGCTGTCTTTTGCGTACTGTAAATCAAAGCCGGGCGTAAACGTCAATAATGCGGCAGATTTTTTGTCGGCGACGGAGAATAGGTTGTCCTTAACATCAAATGACAAGGAAGTGGTGAAAAATATATCCGTGTCGTCACCGATTTGAATTAACGGCGAGCTCGGAAAAATAGTAGCGGCGTTGACGAACGCAGTTGTGCCGAGCAAGGTTGCGGCGGCTAAAAAAAACTTCGTTTGGGGCATAAATTTAGACTAGGTTATGAGTTCAAAATACTTTCAATTAAAGTCATAATCTCAACAAAGAAAGGGACAAACAAAATAGGCGTACATTTAAGTACGCCTATTTACATAAGTTGCTTACTATTAGTTACTTAACGTAATTATTCAGCAGTTAGTTCGGTGGGGGTTACCTTAATCCTGCGATAAATAGGTAATCCGGTACCCGCTGGGACGAGGTGTCCCATAATCACATTTTCCTTAAATCCAGTCAATGGATCGCGACGAGCCATAGTAGCTGCATCGGTCAGAACACGGGTGGTTTCTTGGAAAGAAGCAGCCGAGATGAAGGACTCAGTCTCAAGCGATGCTTTAGTGATACCCAGAAGGATAGGTTCGTATTCGGCGATTTGACCACCGCGTTCATGAATCGAACGATTCACTTCTGCGAGTGTGCTACGATCGACGTGTTCGCCCCACAAGTAGTCGGAATCACCTGGCTCGGTAATGCGCACCTTGCGGAGCATTCGAGCTACGATGATTTCAATGTGCTTATCGTTAATCACAACACCTTGAGAGCGGTAAACTTTTTGAATTTCAGTGATGAGGTAATCTTGTACGCGCGATTGACCAAGAATATCCAAGATGTCGTGTGGGTCGACGGCACCATCCGTCAACGGTTGGCCTTGCTTAACTTTTTCGCCAGCAACCACGTTGATGTGTTTACCGTGAGGAATTAAGTGCTCTTCTTCGCGACCGATGGAATCTTTGATAACCAAGCGCTTCTTACCACGAACGGAAGGTTGGAATTCAACCTCGCCATCGATCTTCGCAATTTCGGCAGCATCCTTCGGAGGACGAGCTTCAAAGAGTTCGGAAATACGTGGTAAACCGGCGGTGATATCTTGAGTCTTCGCAGCTTGGCGGGGAATTCTTGCGAGCAAGGTTCCTACTTCAACTTCGGTACCCTCTTCGACCACTACACGAGCGCCCGCAGGAATCGAAAATGTTCCAAGGTTTTCACCCTTTTCATTTACGATTTGGATTTGCGGATTTTGTTCATCGGAGTGTTCGATGATGCTCTTGATGAATTTATTTGCCGCAGTATCACGCTCTTCATTGTAAGTCACACCATTGATCATATCAATGAGGCGAATCTTACCGATAGCGTTAGCGAGAATAGGAGTGTTGTTCGGATCCCAAGCAGCGATGATTTGGTCTTTCTTGATCGCTTGGCCGTCCTTCACTTTGATCACAGTACCGGCGAGAATACGATATTCTTTAGCAGGTAAATTCGCTTCACCCACAATACGAATTAAGCCTGTGCCGTTAACCGCAACGAGTGCATCATGAAGTGGTACCGTGTTAAGATCCACGAATTCAATGTGACCGTTAATCTCGGTCTTGATTTCAGGAGTCTTTAACTGTGCAACACCACCAATGTGGAAAGTACGCATGGTTAACTGAGTGCCAGGTTCACCGATGGATTGTGCGGCGATAATTCCAACCGCTGTACCACGTTCGACAATACGTCCAGTAGACGGATCGAGACCGTAAGACTTAGGCGGAATCGCATTCACATGCATGTGAGTGAGCGGTGAAAGAACTTTTACACGATCGATACCGGATTTCTCGATAGCTTTAGCAATGTCCTCAGTGATGAGTTCACCTGCAGCTACGATAACTTCGGAAGGATTGAGAGGGTTGACGACGTCATCCGATGGGCAACGACCGATGATACGGTCAGCCAACGGAACGAGAATTTCGTCGCCATCATAAATCGTGGATTTCCAAACACCATTAGGGAGACGAACGGCGACGCGATCAATACCCGCATCGCGTAACTTCGCTACCATCTCTTCCGTGAGTGTCGTATCAGCTTTAATTAAAGGCTTAACCGCACCCGATGGATTAGAAATATCGATTGAAACGTGGCGACCAATCGCAGCATCGCTTAACGGAATGACTTCGGAACCGGATGAGAGATTACGATTGTCGGTGACAATCACATCCATCGCCACGTCACACAACTTACGTGTCATGTAACCTGCGTCAGCGGTTTTCAACGCTGTATCCGAAAGACCCTTACGCGCACCGTGCGTCGAGATAAAGTACTCGAGAACGGAGAGGCCTTCACGGAATGAAGACAAGATGGGGCGTTCAATAATTTCACCTGAAGGTTTAGCCATTAAACCACGCGCACCGCACAACTGCTTAACCTGGGCTTTATTACCACGCGCACCAGAGTCCATCATCGCATAAACTGGATTGATGATCATGCGGTGAGTGTGACGAGGGTCACCTTTGCGAACACCAGCTACTTTCGCAGCTTCGGCGAGTGTGTTGTAAACGGATTGAGCAATCGTGTTAGTCGCGCTGGACCAGGTATCAACGACCTTGTTTCGGCGCTCATCATTGGTAATGGTACCACTTTCATTTTGCTTTTGGTATTCGCGTACCTTGATGGTGGCTTCTTTGACCACGGCATCTTTTTCCGCCGGATAAATCATGTCCGAAACACCGATAGAAATACCAGCCTTGGTAGCGACGCGGAAACCAGTGTCTTTCAGAGCATCGAGAACGGGAATAGAAAGTTCCTTACCCACGGCCTTGTATGTCTTAAGAATTAAATCACCCAACTGACCCTTCTTTACGGTCTCATTAAAGAAGCCGAGTTCGGAAGGCCAAATGGTATTAAAAATAATACGACCGACGGTGGTAACAATGGTACGAGCGTTTTTATCGCCGTGCACCGTGTCGCGACCGAAGTCAGGATTCGCATAACGCACCCAATCGTGGAAGTGTAACGCACCTTCTGCTTCGGCGTAGTTAGCCTCATCGACCGAGCCAATCACAGGTAAGTGTTGTTCGCCCTTAGGCTTATTCGCAGGTTCGAGCGTCAAATAATAAGCACCCAACACAATATCTTGGGAGGGAGTTAAAATCGGCTTACCACTCGAAGGTGAGAAGATGTTGTTCGTGGACATCATCAAGAGTTTGCACTCCATGATGGCTTCCAATGAAAGCGGAACGTGAACGGCCATTTGGTCACCGTCGAAGTCAGCATTGTAAGCCGTACATACGAGTGGGTGTAAACGGATCGCATCACCTTCAATAAGTACAGGCTCGAAAGCTTGAATCGAGAGACGGTGAAGAGTCGGAGCACGATTTAAGAAGACGGGGTGACCTTTAGTCACTTCTTCTAAAATATCCCAAACTTCGGGCTTCTTTTGTTCAATGTGCTTACGTGCACCGCGAACGGTGTGCGCAAAGCCAAGATCTTTGAGGCGGCGAATGATGAAGGGTTCGAATAAAACGAGCGCCATCTTCTTAGGAAGACCACACTGATTAAGTTTTAATTCAGGACCGATAACGATGACGGAACGACCGGAGTAGTCGACGCGCTTACCTAAAAGATTTTGACGGAAACGACCATGCTTACCCTTCAACATGTCGCTGATGGATTTGAGCTGACGATCGCGATCTTTAACGGGCTTACCGTGACGACCATTGTCCAAGAGAGCGTCAACCGCTTCTTGTAACATACGCATTTCATTATGGATGATTACGTCAGGCGTTTTCATCTGAATGAGTTGCTTCAATCGGTTGTTACGATTGATGACGCGACGGTAGAGATCGTTTAAGTCAGAAGTCGCAAAGCGACCACCTTCTAAAGGAACTAACGGACGTAAGTCTGGAGGAATAACGGGGAGTACCGTTAAGATCATGTGCTCAGGACGTTTTCCAGAGGCCAGGAAGCCTTGGATAATCTTCATACGACGAGCGATCTTCTTCTTGATTTGCTTAGAGCGAGTGGAGCGAAGTTGATCGCGTAAACCTTCAACGGTTGACGCTAAATCCATCTTCTTCAGTAATTGTTGGAGAGCTTCGGCGCCCATGCGCGCTTTGAACGCGTCAGGACCGTGAGTCTCAACTGCTTTACGATAACCTTCTTCGTCTAGTAATTCTTTTTCAACCATGCCAGTCTGACCAGGATCTACGACTAAGTATTTTTGGTAGTAGATGACTTGTTCTAACTGACGAGTGGTCATGTCGAGCATTAGCGACAAACGGCTGGGCATGCTCTTTAAGAACCAAATGTGCGAAACAGGAATCGCCATACGGATGTAACCCATGCGTTCGCGACGAACGCGGGAAACAGTGACTTCAACGCCGCACTTATCACAAACGACGTCTTTATATTTAACTTTTTTATATTTTCCGCAATAGCACTCGTAGTCACGGACAGGTCCGAAAATACGCTGACAGAAAAGACCATTAGGCTCAGGCTTGAATGAACGATAGTTAATCGTTTCAGGGCTCTTAACTTCTTTGAGACCTTTTACTTTTCGGTTTCCGTGTTCATCAACTTCGTCGAGGAACTGCTCACCAGTCCAGGCGACAATTTCTTCGGGTGATGCAATGGAGATAGAAACGAAGTCGAAGGACTGCTCCTTGGCTTCGTTGGCGGTAAACTCAGGGGAATGTTCCGGGTGAATCATGTATGTAAGGTTGTTTGAGTTTTTAGTGATTAGTTACGCTCGGTAGGAGGAGTGGTGGATCCGAGGCGAACATCCAAGCAGAGGGCCTGCATTTCTTTCATCAGAACGTTGAAAGATTGCGGAGTGCCACTGACGAGGGTGTTGTCACCTTTAACGAGTTGTTCATAAATCTTGGTACGTCCTGCGACGTCGTCAGACTTAACAGTAAGAAGCTCTTGGAGAGTGTAAGCAGCGCCGTAAGCTTCGAGTGCCCAAACTTCCATTTCACCGAAACGTTGACCACCGTATTGAGCTTTACCACCGAGAGGCTGTTGAGTGATAAGGCTGTAAGGACCGGTTGCACGAGCGTGAATCTTGTCCGCAACTAAGTGATTGAGCTTCATCATGTAGATGTGGCCAACCACGACGTCTTGGTCGAAGGCTTCACCGGTATGACCGTTCACCAACATGGCTTTACCAGTCTCAGGAAGGTTTGCCTGCTTCAAGTATTCGCGAATTTGTTTTTCAGGAATACCGTCGAAGATTGGAGTAGCTACTTTTAATCCTAGTTTGGAACAGGCCCAACCTAAGTGAGTTTCTAAAACCTGACCTACGTTCATTCGAGAAGGAACGCCGAGAGGGTTCAGACAGATATCTACCGGAGTACCATCGGATAAGAACGGCATGTCTTCGACTGGCACAATACGAGCGACGACACCTTTATTTCCGTGACGGCCGGCCATCTTGTCGCCGACTTGAATCTTACGCTTGGTCGCGATGAAAACTTTGACGTTCTTAATCGCGCCACCTTCGTCGATACCTTGTTCAATCGAGTCCACTTTACGTGTACGCTCTTGATCGAGTTCGTCGAACTTACGGTGGTAACCATCAACGATTTGGCGAATCTTCTGCTTCACAGGAGAATCGTTCATCTCGATGGTGCGAGAAACGGAAGCTAAGCGGCGGAGCAGAGTCTTGGTAATCTTGCGATTAGCAGGAATGATGGCTTCACCGGTTTCAGAATTTTTAACGTCGAGAGGAATTTTCTCACCGAGTAAAATATTGGAGAGCGACTCAGTCATCTCTTCGCGAAGACGAGATTCTTGAGTGCGGTACTCTTCGTTAACTTTCTTGAGGGCGCGGCGCTGATCGTTAGGCGAAAGGCGACCGTCGTCCTTATCAGTACGTGAAGAAACCTTCACGTCCATGATGATACCCGAAATACCCGAAGGTACGCGGAGTGAGGTATCTTTTACGTCACGAGCTTTTTCACCGAAGATAGCACGGAGAAGTTTTTCTTCCGGAGCTAAGTCCCCTTCGCTCTTAGGGGTGATTTTACCGACGAGAATATCGTCAGGTTTAACCTCTGCACCAATACGGATTACACCGTCGCGATTGAGATTACGTAAAGCATCTTCACCGAGATTAGGAATATCGCGCGTAATTTGTTCAGGCCCGAGTTTCGTATCGCGAGCAGTGACTTCGAATTCTTCAATGTGGATTGAAGTAAAGACGTCGTCTTTCAGTAAACGCTCAGAGAGAAGAATAGCATCTTCGAAGTTGTAACCGTTCCATGGCATGAAGCCGACAAGGACGTTACGACCTAAGGCGAGCTCACCTTTATCAGTGGCAGCACCATCGGCAATAATATCACCGGTTTTTACCTTATCGCCACGACGAACGAGCGGACGCTGATTGAAACAGGTCGACGCATTGGTCTTTAGGAATTTACGGAGATCGTAAACAAAGAGACCTTTCGCAGGATCGCTCTTGAATTTTTTATTTTCAAGTTGGCCAGGAGAAATCTCGCCGTCCTTAGTCGTCACGATGCGACGTGCATCAGCGGCAGCGACGATACCAACGCCTTCAGCAACAACGACCGTCTTAGAGTCGATTGCTACGCGGCGTTCTAAACCAGTACCTACGTAAGGAGATTCTGTAATCACCAAGGGTACACCTTGGCGTTGCATGTTCGAACCCATCAGTGCGCGATTCGCGTCATCGTGCTCCAGGAAAGGAATTAATCCTGCAGCCACTGAAACAACCTGCTGAGGAGAAACGTCCATGTAATCCACGGAGTCTGGATCTTCTTCTAAAATATCGTCGCGATAACGAACGGTAACTTTTCCTTTTAGATTTCCGCTGGCATCAAGTTCAGAATTAGCCTGTGCAACCTTGAATTTTTCTTCTTGGTCGGCAGTCATGTATTCAATGGTGTTGGTAACTTTACCGCGAACAACCTTGCGGTAAGGTGCTTCGATAAAACCAAACTCGTTAATACGTGAGTATGTGGAGAGTGAATTAATTAAACCGATGTTGGGACCTTCCGGGGTCTCAATCGGACAGATCCGACCGTAGTGCGAAGGATGAACGTCGCGTACTTCGAAACCAGCACGATCACGATTTAAACCTCCAGGCCCGAGGGCGGAAAGTCGACGCTTGTGTGTTAACTCGGACAGCGGATTGATTTGATCCATCAACTGACTGAGCTGGCTGCGTTGGAAGAACTCGCGGATTAAATTAGCAAAAGGCTTTGGGTTAACTAATTTTTGAGGGGTGATAGAATCAACGCTTTGATCGTATTCATTGATACGAGCTTTCACGGTCTTAATCACATTCTTAAGTCCGGCGCGGCATTGGTTAGCTAATAATTCACCTACGTTACGAACACGGCGGCTACCCAGGTGATCGATGTCATCCACGGGACCGTCTTTCTTACGGAGTTCGCAAAGAAGTTTAGTTGCCGCAACAATATCCTCAGGAGTGATAATACGTGTATCGATTGAAGTCTTGAGACTTAATTTCTGATTGAGTTTATAACGACCGACACGACCTAAATCATAACGCAGAGGATCTTGGAAGAGGCGTTGCATGTGAGCACGAGCATTCTTCACGTTCACGGGTTCACCTGGACGTAATTTACGGAAGATTTCTTTAAGTGCTTCTTCTTCGTTACGAACAGCGCTGATGTCCTTACGGAGTGAGAGAATCACGGCACCATCATCGAAACTTGTGTCAAAGACGCTAAACTTCTGCTTGGGCAGTTGCTTGTGGATTTCTTTGAGTGTCTCGCGAGAAAGTTTATCGTACTGCTTAGCAATCACTTTGCTGGTGTTGGTATCAACATCCACGATGTGATCAGCATAAACTAAATTAGCTAATCTCTCTGGTTCCAATTTAAGTGCGCTCTCAGCGGTGTATTCCTTGCTGGCGTAGAAGAGACTGAGGATGTCCTTGTCGTCTTTGTAACCAAAGGCGCGGAGTAAAGTAGTGACTAAGAATTTACGGCGACGGCGACGGCGATCGAGGTAAACCCAGAGTAAGTCGTTTTGGTCGAATTGAACTTCGATCCAAGTTCCACGGTCAGGAATAATACGGAAGGCGTGTAACTGTTTTCCGCTCGTGTGCTGAGATTCTTCGAAGCAAATACCAGGACTGCGGTGTAATTGTGAAACCACTACACGTTCAGCGCCATTAACAATAAAGGAACCACGCTCGGTGATCATGGGGATTTCGCCCATCATGATTTCTTCGTCTTTAAAAGTGCTCTTTTCGGAGAGACGTAATTTAAGCATTACCGTGACGGCATAACTGATACCTTCGCGGATACATTCTAGTTCAGTAGTCTTAGGGAAAATTAAGCTGTAGCCTTGGTACTCGAGACTAAAATTTCCGTTGTTGCTGGAAATAGGGAAAGCCTCGTGGAAGACCGCATGCAGACCTAACTTGTCGAGCGCACCCGAATTTTTATCGAGCTGGAGGAACTCTCGGTAAGAAGAGATCTGATTCTCGATAAGATTTGGAGGTGGGATTACTTCAGTGAGTTTTCCGAAGTTATTACGTACTTGTAGCATGGCGGGTGTAGAGTGTCGGAGTGGCTGGTTATTTTAGCTTTTAAAAAATGGGTTGTCTGGTTTTGGGCGGCCCAGACTGCCGTTTTAAAATGCGGGGAGAAAACTTAGAGGCGAACCCCCTCCCCGCTCAAATTTGCTTACGCGTAGGCGAAGATGAAATTATTTAACTTCAACTTCAGCACCGGCGGCCTTGAGCTTAGTCTCAATGTCCTTGGCTTCGTCTTTGCTGACGCCTTCCTTGACTGGCTTAGGCGCAGTGTCGACAAGGTCCTTGGCTTCCTTGAGTCCGAGACCAGTAATCGCACGTACTTCTTTAATGACGTTGATTGGGGTCGCACCCTTGGCTTTGAGGATTACGTCGAAGGTAGTCTTCTCTTCTGCAGGAGCAGCGGCGGCACCACCAGCGGCGGCGGCGACAGCGACAGGAGCAGCAGCGGAAACGCCCCACTTGGTTTCGAGGTCTTTGACGAGAGCGGCTACTTCGAGAACGCTTTGTGCGCTCAGCCACTCGATTACTTGATCTTTAGTGATGTTACTCATGTTGTTTGGTTCCTTGAATGGTTAGCGTCCGATGAAGGACATTTGAGAGCACTAGGCTCCTAACCGGGGTTCTTTGGATATGTATTTGGTTTTTGGGTTTGGATTTCCCCCCGTTCGGATTAGTCCACACGGACCAACCTCCACGAGGAAAGGGATTAGGCAGGCGTTTCTTCTTTTTGACGTTTTGCGTCGAGCAAACGTACAAAGGAAGAGGCTGGCGTTGAGAGAAGTGAAAGGAGCTGTGCACGAATACCATCGAGCGAAGGCAATTTGGAAAGGACTTCTACTTCGGCCTTCGAAAGAACTTTAGAATCCAAGACACCCGCTTTAACTTCGAGTTTCTGGAAATCCTTAAAGAAAGTTACGAGAACTTTAGCCACGCCGGTAGGATTTTTTCCACCGGTCACTAGGGCAGTGTGACCCGATAAATAATTAGTGATGTCAGGAAGTTTAGCTTCCTTGGTTGCGATATTAAGAATGCTATTCTTGACCACGTGGTATTCTGCACCGTGAGCACGGAGTTGATCACGTATCGCAGTCGCATCTTTCACGGTTACGCCCGTGAAGTTGGCAATGAGCAGATAGTTGGAACTAGCCAACTGTGAGGCCACTTCATCAACGAGGAATTTTTTTTCAGCGCGCATGTTAGTTTGCTTTTAGGTTTTTAGTTGGGGTGATTAGGCCGTGACTGCAGCAGCGTAGGGCTTGAGGTCGATACTCACACCAGGACTCATGGAAGCACTGAGAGTAAGGGATTTAATAAAACGACCGCCAGCAAAGCCAGCAGGTTGAGATTTTACCAAGGCAGATAAGGCTACCGCAGCATTTTCAGAAAGTTGCTGAGCACTGAAAGATTTCTTACCAACCACGATGACGATGTTACCGGTCTTATCCATTTTGAATTCAACACGACCAGCTTTAACTTCTTTAATCGTCTTAGGAAGATCGTCGGAAACGGTTCCTGATTTAGGATTAGGCATTAAACCTTTAGGACCAAGAACGCGGGCGACTTGGCGCACGTCTTTCATCGCTGAGGTAGTGGAGATCGCGACATCGAAGTCGAGGAAGCCACCGTTCACCTTAGCGATTAAATCGGCGAGACCAGCATAGTCTGCACCAGCATCAAGAGCTTCTTTAGCGTTTTCAGTAAATGCTAAGACTTTGATTTTCTTACCTGAGCCATTAGGTAGAGAAACAGTGCCACGAACCATTTGGTCGGACTGTTTAGGATCTACGCCAAGGAAGGCGGAAATTTCGACGGTCTCGTCGAATTTAGCACCGGGCATCTTTTTAATGATTTCGGTGGCTTGGTTAATATCGTACTTCGCATTTAAGTCAGCGACTTGTAATGCGGCGCGATAGCGTTTGCTGTTTTTGGTTTTCATAGCGACTTGTGGTCTCCTGCGTGATGCAGTAATTTTTTGGTTTGGATATTGGGGGTGAAAATTAGCCAACAACCTCGATACCCATCGAGCGCGCGGTACCCGCGATCATGCGAGCAGCGTTTTCAGGGTTCGTGGCGTTTAAATCTTTTTTCTTCAACTCAACGATTTCGAGAAGTTGCTTCTTAGTAACCTTACCGACTTTGTCGCGGTTAGGAACAGCAGCACCGCTCTCAATCTTGGCAGCCTTCTTCAGTAAGACGGAAGCGGGAGGAGATTTTAAGATGAAAGTGAAAGACTTATCTTGGAAAACAGAAATGATAACAGGAAGAATCAAACCTGCTTGGTCTTTCGTACGAGCGTTGAACTCTTTACAAAAGGCCATGATGTTCACGCCCTTAGCCCCGAGAGCGGGACCAACGGGAGGAGCTGGATTAGCGGCACCTGCAGGAAGCTGGAGCCTAATTTCGCCGATGACTTTCTTTGCCATAGTAGTGTGTGTTAAAGTTTAGGGTTTAAAAATTATTCGCGGTCGTCGCGTTCAACTTGCCAGAACTCAAGCTCCACGGGAGCCGAGCGGCCAAAAATATCGACGGAGACCTGGAGGCGGCCACGATCGTTGTCGATAGTGTCGATGGTTCCAGAAACGCTCTTGAAAGGGCCGTCCGTAATTTTAACGCGTTCACCGATGTTGAAGCTGAGTTTAGGTACGACCTTATCAGCAGAATCAGCCATCTGTTGAATGATGGTGTTAATTTCTTCAGTGCGCAGTGGAGTTGGATTCATGGCACCAATGAGACCCGTGACGCCATCAGTTTTTTTGATGAAGTTCCAAGGTCCTTCTAAGAGTACGCCCTCTTGGTCGAATAAACGGGCACGAACAAAGAGATACGTCGGGTATAACTTCATTTCACTCTCACGTTTTTTTCCATTCCGGAAATCTTTCACCGTTTTTACAGGCATTAAGATTTCGGCGATGTAATCTCCCATTTCCTGTTCCTTGATATTACGATCAAGGGTGCGCTTCACCTTACCCTCGTTGTTCGAGAGTGTTTGGATGGTGTACCAGCGAAAATCTGCGGGAGTGTTAGACATTTAATTTAGCGAACCAGTTTGGTCGCGTATTGAACAAAGTTTGAGAGTGAAAAATCACAGAGGAAAACCACGGTACCCAAGAGAAAAACAGCAGCGATTACCACGAGCGTGGAGTCCACCAGTTCCTTCGCCGTCGGCCAAGTCGCCTTAACAAAAACCTCATTGAGGGTTTCGTTCCAGAAGGTGCGAAGGCGTCCGAGGAAGGCGAACATGATGAGAGTGAGGGTGTGTTTTTTTAGGAGAGAGTGGCAGGACGGGAGGGAGTCGAACCCACAACCAACGGTTTTGGAGACCGCTACTCTGCCAATTGAGCTACCGTCCTATGATTTGGTTAGAAGTGACAAATGCCGGGGACCTTTTTAGGGGACCTCGGCACCTTGTCGAAGCGTCTGATTAGAGATTACTTGATGATATCAAGGATCTGACCTGCGCCGATGGTTTTACCACCTTCACGAAGCGCGAAGCGTTGGCCTTTTTCCATAGCGATTGGTTTTTGTAATTCGATGGTGATTGTGACGTTGTCACCAGGCATTACCATTTCAACTCCTTCAGGGAGGATAACGGTACCGGTAACGTCGCAAGTTCCAAAGAAGAACTGAGGACGATAGTTATTGGTAAAGGAAGTGTGGCGGCCACCTTCGTCTTGTTTAAGAACGTAGATTTGTGCCTTACCGTGAGTGTGAGGTTTGATTGAGCCAGTCTTCGCGAGAACTTGTCCGCGTTCGATTTGAGCTTTTTCAACACCACGAAGAAGGAGACCGACGTTGTCGCCAGCTTGACCTTGATCGAGTTCCTTACGGAACATTTCAACACCCGTAACCGTTGTCTTGAGAGTATCGCGGAGACCGACGATTTCAATTTCTTCGCCGACCTTAACAACACCACGCTCAATACGACCAGTGGCAACAGTACCACGACCAGTGATTGAGAAGACGTCTTCAACAGACATCATGAAAGGTTTGTCGGTTTCGCGCTTAGGCTCAGGAATTTCTGCGTCGAGAGCATCGAGAAGATTTTGAATCGCTTGTTCGCCTTCTGGGGTGCCTTCGAGAGCAGCCGTAGCAGAACCACGAACAATCTTAGCATTGTCGCCATCGTACTGATATTTATTCAGTAAGTCGCGAACTTCCATTTCAACGAGGTCGATCAGATCAGGCTCGGAAAGATCTACTTTGTTTAACCATACAACAATCTTAGGAACGCCGACCTGACGTGCGAGGAGGATGTGCTCCTTGGTTTGTGGCATCACACCGTCAGCAGCGGATACAACGAGAATCGCTCCATCCATTTGCGCAGCACCGGTGATCATGTTCTTCACGAAGTCAGCGTGGCCTGGGCAATCGACGTGTGCGTAGTGACGATTGGTAGATTCGTACTCAACGTGTGACACGGAAATAGTCACAGTCTTAGTAGCGTCACGAACCGTACCACCCTTGGTGATTTCGGCATAGGACTTGGTCTCAGCGAGACCTTTACGTGCCTGAACGGCAACGATAGCAGCAGTGGTGGTAGACTTACCATGGTCAATGTGACCGATAGTGCCGACATTCACGTGAGGCTTAGTGCGATTGAACTTCTCTTTTGCCATAGTATTTTTTGTTGAGGAGGTGGTTGGTGGTGGTTGTGGAAAGTGGTGGAGCCCCCGAACGGATTTGAACCGTCGACCTCGTCCTTACCAAGGACGCGCTCTGCCAACTGAGCTACAGGGGCGAACCGTCAACGCAATTTGGACGTCAAGGGAAGGGTTTGAATGCCAATCGATTTGCCCATCGTCAAGCGGTTTTTTTACCTTCTTTTAACCCAAGGTTTCAACCTCAGGGACCGATCACCAAACGGTAAAATCCGGGAGCCAAGAGATGACCCCAGTCCATCGACGAACTCCACTGTTTTACCTCATTATCGAGCCCAACATCCCCCGAAGACCTCGATAATCGAGCTTGGGACTGCATTCCCATCGAATCTACAGCAATTAAAAGCTCTAAATTGAACAATAATGGGGCTACTTTATCATTTTTTGTGGGATTTTTATTGGTAAAATTGATTTTATTAGGCATTTTACCACTTAAAATAGGTTTTGTTGCCCCACTAACGGGATAAACTTCGTATAAACCACCCCTGGGCTCCATCGAATTTTGGGACAAATTGGCCGAACCGATCGAGGCGAAGGGTTGGGTGTCCTTAAGGGGTATAGCTTGGTAGGCGCTGGGGGCCTGAGATTTTTCTGTCTCCAGTGGTAAATCCAGCGCACGGTTTGGAGTAAAACGGAATTGGGGGCCGAAACCGGGCAACGGAGAATCTTCCTCGGTCTCGCCGGTAGGCGAAACTCGGCGTTCTGACTTAGCTGATGGTAAATAAATCACCGAAGCATCCAACAAACTCTCGTTCTCAGCCAAAGCACTCCCCGTTGGTAAAAGTTGAACGGGATGGGCCAAGGTCTGTGCTCGCGGATAGACCTTCGCTTGTGGTTTGAAAACAATGAGAGAAATAAAAAATAAAATACCGACCACGAAAGTGGCACGGCGTGTAATCGGCGGCACCTGACCACCGGTTAATTCGCGAATGGAACGAAGTAAGCGCATTAATTACCCGGAGCGCGCTCCGACACGGTAATATTCACAAGAGAGTTCGCGCCGTTTCTGATCATCGACAATTGCATGACTTCGCCAGGTTTACGTCGAGCAATAATAATACGTAATTCATTCCAACTTTCGAATGACTTACCATCCACCGCCGTAATGATATCATCTTTACGTAAGCCAGCGCGAAATGCTGGAGAACCTTCAGCCACTTCAGTAATTCGGACCGCACCATTATTTAACATCAGCTTCTTCGCCGCAACCATCTCAACATCTTCTCCGAACAATCCTAAAAATCCGCGAGTGACTTTACCAGTGTTAGCTAGATCTAAAGCGACACCAGAAATTAAGTTAGAAGGAATTGAAAAGCCGATACCAATGTTTCCACCCTGCCCGCTGGCGGTTCGTATCATCGTATTCATCCCAATAATCCTACCCTCAAAATCAATCAGCGGTCCTCCCGAGTTACCAGCATTAATGGACGCATCGGTTTGAATAAAGTCCTGATAGGCCAAGCCAACTCCGGTGTCTGATCTACTAAGTCCGGAAACAATTCCGGACGTGACGGTCATGCCGACGCCCAAAGGATTCCCAATGGCGAAAACGAAATCTCCCACCCGACATTTATCACTGTTGGCAAATCGTGCGAACGGGAGATTTTTTTCATTAATTTTTAAAACAGCGATATCCGTTTTTTCATCTACGCCTAACACTTGCGCTTTAAATTCTCTCTTATCGGAAAGTGTTACATACGCCGCCGATGCAATGGATGATACACCTGTACGGTCATCGCTGATTAAAACAACGTGACGGTTAGTGATGATATATCCGTTTGAATTCACAATGGTGCCCGAGCCTAAACCCACAAACGCCTGCACTTCACCCGTTTGCGAATCCACTTTTAATTGCTTTAAATCCTCAGCGGTGAGGCGACCACGCAAACGACGAATCACTTCATTCGGAATAGTTTTGGCGATTCGAATACTTACGACTGCGGGAGTTACCTGTGCTAACATATCGGCGTAACTTGCTCCAGCTCGTGAACGATTTAGATCGCGCGAGTCGGTTTCAAAGGTCACCCCTGCAAAAACCAATGTGGGTAATAAAAAGATGGCAGCAAACAGACGGCTCATGCGTCTGTTTATAAGACTTCAGGGATTCAAGGCAAGCCGACCTCAACGAGCCATCGTAAAACCACCACCCGGCTGAGTCGGCTCAGCTTGATCGCTTTCTTTATTAAAGCGCATCGAGAAAAGTTTCGTCACGCCACGTTCCTGCATCGTCGCACCAAAAATAGTGTCGGCGGCAGAGACCGTACGTTTATTGTGCGTAATCACTAAGAATTGTGAGAATTTAGTGAAGTCCCTTAAAATATCAGTAAATCGGCCGACATTAGTGTCGTCGAGCGGTGCGTCTAATTCATCCAACACACAAAGGGGCGAAGGCTTCACCATATAGATACCGAAGAGTAAGGCCACAGCGGTCATCGTGCGTTGACCGCCTGAGAGTAAAGAAATGCCTCTCAGCTTAGTACCAGGTGGCTGCGCAATAATTTCAATTCCGCTTTCAAGCGGGTCTTCCGCTTGGACTAATTGTAAGTCAGCAAATCCGCCGACGAATAAACGCTCGAAGGTGAATTTGAAGTTCTTACGAATTTGCTCAAAGGTTTCGGTGAATAAACGGAGCGAGGTTTCGTTAAGCTCGTTAATCGCTTTGGTGAGTTCCTCTTTCGCCTTCCATAAATCGTCGCTTTGCTTCGTTAAGAAATCGTGACGATCGCGCAGAGAAGAATATTCTTCGACGGCGACTAAATTAATGGAGCCCATTCCAGCCATGCGCTCGCGGAGTTGAGAAATTTCTCGGACCAAGGGAGGCCAATCGACAGATTCAATATTTTTGAGGTCATCCTCGGTGGGTTGACCACGTTGAACGGAAGTTTCTTTAGCGGGCTGGGCTTCACCCTCTTCGGCTTCTTCTAAATCATCAAAGCCTGCAGCGCCTTCGGGTTCACCCTCTGCCCACCATAATTCAATGCGCCAATCCACTTGGACCACATCAGTTTGGTGATCGGATAAAACTTTTTCGGAAATAAAATTACACTGTGAACTTTGTTCCGCGAGCGAAACTTCGAAGGACTTAAGTTGACTCTCAGTTTGACGCAAGCGTTCACGATCAACCGATAATATGCGGTCTTCGGACTCTAAAATAGAATCTTTTTGGCTTAAGTCATCGCGCAGACTAGCCAAAGCGGTAGTTGAAGTTTCAATTTCGCCAGCCAGACGATGAGAATTTTCGCGAGCCGTTTGCGCTTGAGCTTTTAATTCGGCAATCGCGCGCTCACTATTCTGTCCTTCCGTGCGGCGAGCAGCGAGGCGTGCTGCCGCTTCAATTCTACGAGATTCTAAATCGGCCAATTCACGACCCGCCAATTCGAGGCGTTGACGTTGCTCCGCTAAACCCAAACGGACATCGCCCAAAAGAGAGCGTCTGTTTTCAGCATCTTTGCGGCGAAGTTCAACGTCTTGTTCGCCATCAAGAATAGCCTGACGCAGACCGGCAACTTGGCCGTCTTTGGCTGATAATAAATCTTGGGCGCGATTACGGCGAATAATGGATTCACCTTTAGCCACTTCGGTTTCATCTAACAAACGTTGCTCGCGAGAAATTCTTTCGTCCATCGCGGCTAAAGTAGCACGCGCGGAACGTTCATCAGCTTGAGCGACAGAAAGTTCTTCCGCTGCAGCTTCAGTAGACGAACGTAAATTAACTAAATTAGCTTCAACTTCATCAATCTGACTTTGTAAACTGATCGCCTGTTCATTAAGCGTAGTAAGTTTATCGTTTTCTTCTTCTAGTTTTTGACGGACAGAGCGAATTTCACTCTCGCGTGAAAATACGCCCATGGCAGCACCAGAAGAAGCCTTACGCGGACGACCGGCGAAGACCAGACCACGACGATCGATAAGATCGCCACTCATGGTTGCTACTAAAAAGAATTCGAATCCAGGATTAGTGCGCCACCATTTAAGGAAGTCACTCAAGCTATCACAAATATAACAACCATCGAAAAGATTAGAGATGAGGCGTGCGTGAATGGCCGCCTTGGGTTGAACTGCGGTCGATGCCTGGCGGAGCCAAACGGGGGCCGACACTAAAGATTTTAAAGTCTGCGGAGCTTCCACTTGGAATACCGCACGACCTAATTCGCGTTCGCCCATCTGCGATACAATACCCGGTAAGAAATCTACATTATCCAGAGCGACCGCCTCAGAAGCTGCACCCAGAATACTCTCTAATGGACCGGCAACTGACGCGTCGGTTACACTCACGAGATCGGCCAGTGCCTTACCCGCTTCTTTACCGTCGGAAAGTTCTCCGCGTAAAACTGCTTTCGCTGCATCGGAGAATCCTTCGAGGCGCGACTGCATTTGTTCGAGCAAACCTAACTGAGCAGAAAGTTTAGCAACAATACGGTCTTGCTCTGAAATAGTCTGCTGTAGTGAACGAAAATCATTGTAGTACACCTTTACCTTTTCAGCCGATGCACTTTCGGTACTACGCGTATTTTGTAAATCTTGGTGACGGGTCGTGACGACCGTAGCACTTTCGTTGGCGCGACGTTCTAAACCGTGACGTTCCGCTTTGGCTTGAGTGAGTGAATCATTTAAATCCACCAAGCGTGTTTGGTGTCCACGTAAATCAACTTCAGAATTAGTAACATCAGCACGTGCGCGTATCATTTCACCTTCTGCAATTAAAATATCTTGGCGAGCGATGCGTAGGCGAACCTCGGACTCAGCAACTAATCG
This sequence comes from Opitutia bacterium, assembly GCA_037138415.1. Taxonomy (GTDB): domain Bacteria; phylum Verrucomicrobiota; class Verrucomicrobiia; order Opitutales; family UBA953; genus UBA953. The sequence goes on from JBAXIK010000018.1 coordinate 20,043, forward strand.
TCCCAGTTGATCTACCTCGGCAGTTTTTTCCCGGAAGCTGGCATCGGCAACTGAAACATCTCCCGCGGCAGCCGATTTGACATCGGAACTTCCACGTAAGCGTGTTTCATATTCAGTGATTGCCTGTTCGGCTTCAGCAGCCTCGCGACGAATGTCAGTCAGGCGCGCTGTCAAATCTTGCGATCTTAAATCAGCGGTACGCGCTTCGGATTCGGAGTTCTCACGGGCCGTACGTAAATCAAACAAAGCCTGTTGAGCGCGTTGGACTAATTCTGCGAGCTCAATGCGTGCAGCCCGAGTCGACGCGAGGGCGGATTCACGGGTCTGCAAGCTGTCGGACAACACTTGTGCTTCGGCCCTGCTAACATTGGCCTCACCTTCAAGCTTTTCCACTTGTTGGCGACGGTCGATAAACTGTTTGGTCTGCCAGGCTAAATCTAAATGCGTGTAGCGATGTTTTAGTCGACGATAGCGAAGGGCTTTAGCAGCTTGGCGACGCAGACTGGAAATTTGTCGACCCACTTCACCAATCACGTCGGTGACACGTGCTAAGTTAGCATCAACGCCGGATAATTTATTCAGCGTCTCTTTACGTTGCGATTTATAACGAGTAATACCGGCAGCTTCTTCAAAAAGATAACGACGCTCCGATGGGTTAGAGGAAAGAACCTGTTCGATCTGTCCTTGGACCATGAACGAGTACGACATACGCCCGATACCCGTATCCATGAACAGACGTTGAATATCTTTTAAGCGGGCAGCCTTACCATTTAAAAAATAATCGCTAGTGCCCTCGCGATATAAGCGACGCATGACGGAAACCTCTGCAAAGGAAGTTCCTAATTCTTTTTCACAATCCGCGAAAATTAATTCTACCTCACACTGTGGTAGTGGCTTACGATTATCGGTACCACTGAAGATAACATCTTGCATGCTCTGGCCGCGGAGTGACTTGGCACTTTGCTCGCCGAGTACCCAGCGAATGGCGTCCACAATGTTCGATTTTCCGCAGCCATTGGGTCCGACGACAGCCGTGACTCCGGGGCGTAACTCAATTCGAGTACGATCAGCGAAGCTTTTGAATCCGTTGGCTACGATTTCCTTGAGGTACATCGAGGGTTGTTTTCCACGATTGCCGTGCTTTACCCCCTCCGCAAGCGTGATATCTGCCTTTCTTGATAAGTTTTTCACATCCTAAAAAGTCGTGGTTTCTGGGTTGACGAGCCCGACTAGACTCTGTTCTTTCAACCCTCCAACTGATTAATCATGTCTGTAGAAATCAAGATTCGTAAAGGCGAGACCATCGATAAGGCTCTCCGCCGCCTTAAGAAAAAAATCGACCGCGAGGGCGTAATCAAAGACGTCCGCGCTAAACGTGGCTATGAAAAGCCATGTGAACGTCGTCGTCGTAAGACCAAGGTAAAGAATTTCAATAGTTACCTCCGTAAGAAGTGGGATAACAACTAAGTCCTCCGACTTAGCTTATCCGACCCAAGACCCGCCTACCCTGGCGGGTTTTTTGTTGGCTGATCTGTCCGGGCAAAAAAATGGGCCGAGTCCGTGAAGACTCGACCCATATTGTTCGGCTAGGCCGAGAGGCTTAGCGGAGGAAGAGAAGCTCTTGGTAGGATGGTAATGGCCAATATTCGTCGGCCACTAATTCCTCGAGGGCATCAGCTGCGGCACGTACCTTCAACATTGCAGGCAGAACCTTAGCGCAGGCATGCTTTGCATTGCTGTGGGTGTCTGACTCAACCGCGCGTTCTTTATCTAAGGTATCGATAGCATCAGATAATTGATCGGCGAGCGCGAGGATTTCAGAGCGTAGTTTCTTACCCGATTTGCTATCCGCTACTGCTGTAAGTTCGATCGCATACTTAAATGCGGCAGGCAACAAGAGCGTACGAGCAATCTCAGAAGTTAACTTCGACTCAGTCTTAACGGACAAGACGTAAGAGTGAGTGTAGATTTCTTCGCGTGAGTGTAACTCGTCTTTGCTGAGAACTTTTTGGCGTTCGAATAATTCGACCGCAGCTTTGGAAGCGATTTCAGGAAGGGCCTCCGGAGTTGTGCGGAGGTTCTTGAGTCCACGCTTCTCTGCTTCTTGGTGCCACTCTTCAGAGTATCCATTACCGTTGAAGATAATACGACCGTGCTTGGTAAGAATAACTTTGAGAACTTTTTGGAGCGCGAGGTTGAAGTCTTTAGTCGACTTCATTTCCACGTCGAGTTCGTCAGCCAACATATCCAGTGAGTCAGCCATGATTGTATTTAATACAGTCAATGGACCAGCTACGGAGAAGGCAGAACCTACGGCGCGGAATTCGAATTTATTTCCAGTGAAAGCGAACGGACTGGTACGATT